>NZ_LFKW01000150.1:3042-18879 GCF_001040865.1 Cellulomonas sp. A375-1
TCGGGGTCGGTGATCCGCAGGTCCGTGCCGATCGTGAGCTCCGCCTGCTCGCGCTGGGAGGTGCGCCACGTGTCGAGCCAGCCCTGCGCGAACGTGCCGACGGCGACCGCGAGCGTCACGAGCAGCACGGCGCCGGCCGCGCGGCGCGGCCGGCGGCTGATCTCCCAGGCCGTCAGCGGCGCGACGAGCGCGCGGCTGCGCCGGGCGGCGAGCTCGCCGAGCCCGGCGACGAGCGGCAGGACACGGCCGGCGAGCACACCGCCGGCCAGGAGCACGAGCGCGGGCGCGGCCACCAGCAGCGGGTCCATGCCGCCCGAGCCGTCGAGCACGGGGGAGCCGTGCCGGACGAGCTGCCAGAGCGCGACCCCGGCGACGACGACGACCGCGAGGTCGACGCCCGAGCGCGCGAGCATCTGGCGACGGTCCTGACGGATGTCCTGCTGCTCGGAGTCCACGGCCGAGACGCGCCGCCGCACCGAGGGGGCCAGGAGTACCGCCGCGAGCAGGAGCGCGGCGACGGCGCACGTCGTCCACAGCAGCGCGGGCGTCCCGGGGTCCACCGCGAGCCCGGCGTCGCGCAGGACCGGTACACGGGTCACGCCGCGGTACACGAGCCCGGCGAGCCACGGTGCGGTGAGCGTGGCGACCGCGGCGACACCGAGGGCCTCGAACGCCGCCAGGCCCAGCAGCTGTGCGTGGGACGCGCCGCGTGAGGTGAGCAGCGTCTGCTCGGCGGAGCGGCGCTCGGCGAGCAGCCGGGCCGCGAGCAGCAGCACCGTCACGGCCACGACGAGCAGCATGAGCCCGACGACGACCACGCCGACGCGGGTCACCGCGAGGCTCGCCGTGATGGTGTCGAGCGTGCGGTCGAGCGCCGTCGACACGTCGGTGCTCGCGCCCGGGACGGCCGCGTACAGGTCCGTCTGCGCGGTGCGCAGCCGCTCGCGCAGACCCGCGAGCTCGGCGGGCGTGGCGGACGCGAGATCGGGCTGCGCGACGAGGCGCTGCGTCCCGGGCTGGACGGCCCCGACGCCCGGGGCAACGACGAGCGGGCCCCACGCCTCGGCGACGCTGCCGCCGAACGAGCCGGGCACGGGGAAGGCCGGGTCGTACCCGCGGCCCGCGAGGAGGTCGCGCGACCAGACGGAGCGCGGCGGGTCGGCGCGGTAGGTCCCGACGACGCGCACCGGGATGTCCGCGCCGACGTCGGTGCCCGCGGTCCGCAGCACGTCGCCGAGCTTCCAGCCGTACGCCGCGGCCGTCGCGGTGGGGAGCGCGACGGGCACGGCGGTCCCGTCCCACGCGGTCGTCGGCCACTGCCCGGTCAGGAGCGTCGCGTGCTCGGGCACGATCGGGTAGTCCGCGAGGTAGACCAGCACCGGTTCCAGGCCGCGCTCGCGCTCGACGGAGAGCCAGGGCGACGACGTCCACGTGGTCACGTCGGCGTCGACGGGGCCCAACAGCTCGGCCAGGCCCGTCTGCAGTGCCTCCGTCACCTGCTCGGGCGAGTTGCGCCCGACGACGGCGCGCACGTCGATCGTCGTGCTCTCGACGCCTGCGCGGTCCAGGGCGACCTGAGGCGCGCGGTCCTCGCCGACCCAGAGCAGCAGCGCGAAGGTCCCGAGCAGGGTCGCGGCGACGACCGTCACGGCGACGACCGCGAGCAGGAGCGTGCCCTGGGCGCGCGTGCGGTGCGCCAGCAAGCGCGGCATCCATCTCACGCCCAGCAGCCCCCTGACCTCGTCGTCCGGCATGTGTCCGGGCGACCCTAACCCAGGCGAGGCCCTCGGCGGGAGCGTTCCCACGGATGGGTGTACGGGCAGCCGTGGTCGCCCGACGCGTCCCTGTCGGACGCAGGACCTACGCTCGAACCGGTGACGCGGTCAGCACGTCGCCCCGTCCCGAGAGGCACCGCCATGTCCCACCCCACCGCGACGACCGGGCCCCCCGCGCTCGCCGACCTGCACGGGCGCAGCCCGTGGAGCGTCCTGCCGCCGCTGTGCCTCGGCTTCTTCATGATCATGCTCGACACGACGATCGTGAACATCGCGGTGCCGACCTTGGTGCGCGAGCTCGACGCGAGCATCGCCGCGGTCGGCTGGGTCAACAGCGCCTACCTGCTCTCGTTCGCGGTCCTGCTGCTCGTGACCGGGCGGCTCGGGGACCGGTTCGGTCCGCGACCGGTGTTCATCGTGGGCCTCGTGGTGTTCACCGTGACCTCGGTGGCCTGCGGGCTCGCCGACTCGATCGGTCTCCTGATCGCCGCGCGCGCGGTGCAGGGCGTCGGCGCCGCGCTCATGACGCCGCAGACCATGTCGATGATCACGCGCGTGTTCCCGCCCGCCAAGCGCGGTGCCGCGATGGGCGTGTGGGGCGCGGTCGCGGGCGTCGCGACCATCACCGGACCCGTGCTCGGGGGGCTGCTGGTCGAGACCGCGGGCTGGGAGTACATCTTCTTCATCAACGTGCCGGTCGGGCTCGTCGCGCTGTGGTTCGCGTTCCGCAACCTGCCGGTGCTGGCGACCCACGCGCGCACGTTCGACCTGGTCGGCGTGGCCCTGTCGGTCGTCGGCATGTTCCTGCTGGTGTTCGGCCTGCAGGAGGGCGACGCCTACGCCTGGGGCGCGATCGTCGGGCCAGTGACGGTGTGGATGATCATCGTCGCGGGCGCGCTCGTGCTCGCCGCGTTCGTGTGGTGGCAGCACCGGATCGGCGACGAGGCGCTGCTGCCGCTGCGGCTGTTCCACGTCCGGAACTTCTCGCTGTCGAACGTCGCCGGGTTCGCCGTGACGTTCGCGATGACCGGGATCTTCTTCCCGTTCACGATCTACCTGCAGCTCGTGCTCGGGCTCTCGCCGCTGCGCGCCGCGCTCGTGGGCGCGGGCGGCTCGCTGGTGTCGGGCTTCGTCGCGCCCGTCGCGGGACGGCTGTCCGACCGGGTCCCGGCCAAGTGGGTGGTCGCGACGGGGTTCGCGATCCTCGTCGTGGTCGTGACCTGGCTGGTGGCGGTGATCGAGCCGGAGGCGTCGGTGTGGCACCTCGTGTGGCCCATGACGCTGTTCGGCGTCGGCACCGGGCTCCTGTTCTCGCCGCTCGCCGCGGCGGCCACGGCGGGGCTGGACCAGCGCACCGCGGGTGCCGGCGCAGGCGCGTTCAACACCACGCGCCAGATCGGCGGGGTCGTCGGCTCGGCCGCGGTGGTCGCCATGCTCACCTCGCGCCTGTCCGCGACCATCCCCGCGGCTGCCGCGGACGCGGCCGGCTCGCTGCCCGCAGCGGCGCGCCAGCCCTTCCTGGACGGGCTCGCGAAGGTCGACGCGTCCCAGTTCTCCGGTGGCTCGGGAGCGACGTTCCCCGTGCCACCGGGCGTGCCCGCGCAGCTCGCCGAGCAGGTGAGTTCCGCCGCGCTGCAGGCTGTCCACTCGGGGTTCGCTACCGCGGTGGGCCAGACGCTGCTGCTCACCGCGGCCGTGCTCGTCGTCGGGCTCGTCGCCGCGCTCGCGATGAACGCCATCCGCCCGCACGCGCACGTCGTCCCGCTCGAGGCACCAAGCCGGGAGCCCGTGACCAGCTGACGTGGCGCCGGCGGGCGCCACGTCCTCACGGTCCCCGCGTTCGCCCGTGCGTCAGGCCTGCGGCGGACGGGTCATGCTCAGGACGTCGAGGGCCGCGTCGAGCTGCTCCTCGGTGACCTCGCCGCGCTCGACGTAGCCGAGGTCGACCACGGCCTGCCGGATGGTCTGGCCGTGCTTGACCGCGTGCTTGGCGATCTTCGCCGCGGCCTCGTAGCCGATCACGCGGTTGAGCGGCGTGACGATCGACGGCGACGACTCGGCGAACGCCCGCGCGCGCTCCTCGTTCGCGACGAGCCCGGCGACGGTCTTGTCGGCGAGCACACGGCTGGCGTTGGCGAGCAGGCGGATCGACTCGAGGACCGCTGAGGCGATGACGGGGATCTGCACGTTGAGCTCGAACGAGCCCGACGCGCCCGCCCAGGCCACCGTCGCGTCGTTGCCGACGACGCGAGCGGCCACCATGAGGACGGCCTCGGGGATCACGGGGTTGACCTTGCCGGGCATGATCGACGAGCCGGGCTGAAGGTCGGGGATCGCGATCTCACCCAGGCCGGTGTTGGGGCCCGAGCCCATCCAGCGCAGGTCGTTGCAGATCTTGGTCAGGCTGACGGCGATGGTCCGCAGCGCGCCGGACAGCTCGACGAGCCCGTCCCGCGACGACTGGGCCTCGAAGTGGTCGCGCGCCTCGGTGAGCGGCAGGCCCGTGTCCTCGCGCAGGAGCTCGATGACCCGCTGCGGGAAGCCTGCCGGCGTGTTGATGCCGGTGCCGACCGCGGTGCCGCCGAGGGGGACCTCGGCCGTGCGGGGCAGCGCGGCCTGCAGGCGCTCGACGCCGTACCGAACCGCGGCGGCGTAGCCGCCGAACTCCTGGCCGAGGGTCACGGGCGTCGCGTCCATGAGGTGCGTGCGGCCGGACTTGACCACGCCGGCCCACGCGTCGGCCTTGTCCTGCAGCGCGGCGGCGAGGTGCTCGAGCGCGGGGATGAGGTCCCGCACGACGCCCGCGGTGGCGGCGACGTGCACGCTCGTCGGGAACACGTCGTTGGACGACTGCGACGCGTTGACGTGGTCGTTCGGGTGCACGGCCGAGCCCAGCGCGAGCGTGGCGAGGGTGGCGATCACCTCGTTCGTGTTCATGTTCGAGCTCGTGCCCGAGCCCGTCTGGAACACGTCGACGGGGAAGTGCGCGTCGTGCGCGCCGCTCGCCACCTCGTCGGCCGCACCGACGATCGCCTCGGCGACCTCGGGTGCGAGCACACCCAGCTCGGCGTTCGCGCGTGCCGCGGCCTTCTTGATGCGCGCGAGCGCCTCGATGTGACCCCGCTCGAGACCTGTGCCGGAGATCGGGAAGTTCTCGACGGCGCGCTGCGTCTGCGCGCGGTACAGGGCGGTCGCGGGGACGCGGACCTCGCCCATCGTGTCGTGCTCGATCCGGTAGTCGACGGCGTCGTCGGGAAGCGCAGAAGTCATGCGCCCATCCTGCCGCACCCGGCGGGCGGGCCGTCGCGGACTCAGACCTCGCCGATGTCGCCGACGACCTCGGCGACCCGCACGCGACCGTCGGTCAGCGTGTACTCGAGCCCGACGATCGCGCACCGGCCGGCCGCGACCGCGTCGGCGAGAGTCACCGAGAACCGCTGGAGCATGAGGACGGTGTGCTTGACGTGCTCGTGGCCGAGCGCGGCGGCGGACAGGTTCTCGACCGGCTCGCCGGTCCGGGTGAGCCCGACGATGCTCGGGATGACGCGGTCCACCACGGCGCTGACGAGCCCGGGTGCCTGCGTGCCTCGCGTGAGCGCCTCCGTCGCGGCGGCGACCGCGCCGCACGAGTCGTGACCCAGGACGACGACGAGCGGCGTCCCGAGCACCGAGACGCCGTACTCGATCGACCCGACGACGGTCGTGTCCAGCACGTGGCCCGCGGTCCGCACGACGAACAGGTCGCCGAGCCCGCGGTCGAAGATGATCTCGGCGGCGACCCGGGAGTCCGAGCACCCGAACAGGACCGCGAACGGGTTCTGCCCGTGCTGCACCTCGGAGCGTCTGTCGACACCCTGCGACGGGTGGAGCATCTCGTCGTTGACGAACCGGTCGTTGCCGGCCTTGAGCGCGGCCCAGGCCTCGGCTGGCGTGAGGGGTGTGGTCACGCGCCCATGGTGGCAGGTCGACGGATTCCCGTCCTGAGGTGTCCAGTTTCGCCGCCCCGGCGGCCCGGACGGACGTCGCGCGCGGGCGTCGTCAGGCATCCCGCAGAGCATCCCGCAGAGCGGCCCGGCGCGCGGCCCGGCGTGCGGGGGCCGCCGCACTGGTGTAGCCAGGACCCAGGACGCAACGGCGCGGACAGGGACAGGGGACAGGCGTGCGACGACGCATTCGCAGCATCGCGGCGACCGCCGCGCTCGCGCTCGCGCTCCCGTTGGCGGCGTGCGCGAGCGAGTCGGGGCCGCCGACGCTCACCTGGTACATCAACCCGGACAACGGGGGCCAGGTGAAGATCGCCTCGCTGTGCACGCAGGCGGCCAAGGGCGAGTACCGGATCACGACCGAGGTGCTGCCGCGCGACGCGGCGTCGCAACGCGAGCAGCTCGCGCGGCGCCTGGCCGCCAAGGACTCGTCGATCGACATCATGAGCCTCGACCCGCCGTTCATCCCCGAGCTCGCCGAGCCGGGCTTCCTCGCGCCGATCCCGTCGGACGTGGCCGAGGCGGTCACGACCGACGTCGTGCAGGGCGCGATCGACGGCGCGACGTGGCGCGACGAGCTCGTCGCGATCCCGTTCTGGGCGAACACGCAGCTGCTCTGGTACCGCAAGTCCGTCGCGGAGGCCGCGGGCTTCGACCCGGCGAAGACCCCCGTGACGTGGCAGCAGATCATGGACGCGGCCGCCGAGCAGGACAAGTTCCTCGGCGTGCAGGGTGCCAAGGCGGAGTCGCTGACGGTGTGGGTCAACGCCCTGATCGAGTCGGCGGGCGGGCACATCCTGGAGAACCCGGAGGCGTCGGCGGACGAGCTCACGCTCGGCTTCGAGTCCGACGCGGGCCGCAAGGCCGCCGAGATCATGGGCACGATCGGCCGCGAGGGGCTGGGTGGTCCGGGCCTGCCGACCGCCGACGAGAACGCGACGATGACGGTGTTCCAGCGCGACCGGGGCTCCTTCATGGTGAACTGGCCGTTCGTCTGGTCGGCGACCAACGCGGCCGTCGAGGACGGCACGCTGGACGCCTCGATCGTCGACGACATCGGCTGGGCGATGTACCCGCAGGTCGACGAGGGCACGGACGCGCGTCCGCCCTACGGCGGCATCAACCTCGGCATCGGCGCGTTCAGCACTCATGTGGACCTCGCGCTCGAGGCGGCGCAGTGCATCGTGAGCCCCGAGAACCAGGCGTTCTACTTCGCGACGAACGGCAACCCGCCGTCCTCCACCAAGGCGTACGACGACCCCCAGGTGGTCGAGGCGTTCCCGATGGCCGACGTCATCCGGGAGTCGCTCGAGAAGGCCGCGCCCCGCCCGCAGACCCCGTACTACAACGAGGTCTCCACGGGCGTGCAGGAGACGTGGCACCCGCCGGCCTCGGTGAACCCGGACACGACTCCGCGTGAGGCCACCGACTTCATCACCGCGGTCCTGAGAGGGGAGGCGCTCCTGTGACGTCGTCCACGGTCGTCCCGGGCGCCACGACGAGCGAGAGCGACGCGCCCCGCAAGGCGCGGCGCAGCGACCGCGCGCGCGACGAGGCCCGCCTGGGCTGGTGGCTCGCCGGCCCGGCCTTCGTCGTGATGCTCGCCGTCACGATCTACCCGATCCTGCAGGCGTTCTACGACTCGCTGTTCTCCTACCGCCTCACTGCTCCGTCCGACAAGGCCTTCAACGGCGGGCAGAACTACGTCGTCGTGCTGACCGACCCCGTGTTCTGGCAGGCGTTCCTGGTCACGTTCGTCATCACGATCGTCACGGTGCTCGTCGAGCTGGTCCTGGGGTTCCTGCTCGCGCTCGTGATGCACCGCGCGATCACACAGCTGCGGGGCGTGCTGCGCACGGCAATCCTCGTGCCGTACGGCATCATCACGGTCGTCTCGGCGTTCGCGTGGTTCTACGCGTTCGACATCAACTCAGGCTTCGTCAACCACTGGTTCTCGTGGCTGCCGGGCATCGACGCCGACCTCAACTGGTTCGCCCACCAGGGCACGAGCCTGTTCGTCATCATGGCCTCCGAGATCTGGAAGACGACGCCGTTCATCTCGCTCCTGCTGCTCGCGGGCCTCTCGCAGGTGCCGGGCGAGCTCGAGGAGGCCGCGCAGGTCGACGGCGCGACGTGGCGGCAGCGCCTGCAGCGCGTGGTCCTGCCGAACATGAAGGCCGCGATCATGGTCGCGGTCCTGTTCCGGGCGTTGGACGCGTTCCGCATCTTCGACAACGTCTTCATCATGACGAACGGCGCCAACGGCACCACGGTGCTCTCGCTGCTCGCCTACCGGACGTCGATCGGGCGCCTCGAGATCGGCCTCGGCTCGGCGATCTCCGTGCTGCTGTTCCTGTGCGTCATCGGGATCTGCTTCGTCGCGATCAAGCTCTTCAAGGTCGACCTGGCCAGCGCGAGGGGGGAGGGCTGATGCGCACGTTGACGCCGCGGCTCAAGGTCGCGTGGGCGGTCATCACGCTCCTCGTGCTCGTGTGGGCCCTGCTGCCCGTCGTGTCGATCATCGCCACGTCGTTCAAGCTGCCCAGCCAGCTGGACCTCGGCACGTTCTGGCCCAAGACCTGGACGACGACGAACTACGAGCAGATCTTCGTCGGCTCGGCCAAGGACCTGTTCCTGCCCGCGCTGCGCAACTCGATCGGCATCTCGCTGATCGCGACGTTCGTCGCCGTGGTGCTCGCGACGCTCGCCGCGTACGCGATCGCGCGGCTCGACTTCCGGGGCAAGAAGCTCATCCTGACGACCGCGCTCGGCGTCTCGATCTTCCCGGTCATCTCGATCGTCACGCCGCTGTTCAACCTCTGGCGCAACATCGGCCTCTACGACACCTGGCTCGGCCTGATCATCCCGTACCTGTCGCTCACGCTGCCGATCTCGATCTGGACCCTCGCCGCGTTCTTCCGGCAGATCCCTTGGGAGCTCGAGCAGGCCGCGCAGGTCGACGGCGCGACGAGCTGGCAGGCGTTCCGCAAGGCGATCGTGCCGCTCGCCGCGCCCGGGGTGTTCACGACCGCGCTCATCGCGTTCTTCATCGCGTGGAACGACTTCGTCTACGGCATCTCGCTGACCTCGACGAGCGCGGCCCGTCCCGTGCCCGCCGCGCTCGCGTTCTTCACCGGCGCGTCGCAGTTCGAGGAGCCGACGGGCGCGATCTCCGCCGCCGCGGTCGTCGTGACCGTCCCCGTCGTCATCCTGGTGCTGCTGTTCCAGCGCCAGATCGTGTCCGGCCTGACCCAGGGCGCCGTCAAGGGCTGAACAAGGAGACTTCCGATGGCTGCCATCACCCTCAAGGACATCGTCAAGCGGTACGGCGACGGCTACCTCGCCGTGAAGGGCGTGAGCCTGGACATCGCCGACGGCGAGTTCGTCATCCTCGTCGGACCGTCCGGCTGCGGGAAGTCCACGCTGCTGCGGATGATCGTCGGGCTCGAGGACATCACCTCGGGCGAGCTGAAGATCGGCGACCAGGTCGTCAACGACAAGGCGCCGCGGGAGCGGCACCTCGCGATGGTGTTCCAGAACTACGCGCTGTACCCCCACCTGACCGTCTACGAGAACATCGCGTTCCCGCTGCGGCTGACCAAGGGCCAGTTCTCCGAGGAGGAGATCCGCGCGAAGGTCGAGCACGCCGCGGCGACGCTCGAGCTGCAGGACCACCTGCAGCGCAAGCCCGCGAACCTGTCGGGCGGGCAGCGTCAGCGCGTGGCGATGGGCCGCGCGATCGTGCGCGACGCGAACGCGTTCCTGTTCGACGAGCCGCTGTCCAACCTCGACGCGAAGCTGCGCGGCCAGATGCGCACCGAGATCGCGCGCATGCAGCGCCGGCTCGGCACGACGACCGTCTACGTCACGCACGACCAGACCGAGGCCATGACGCTCGGCGACCGCGTCGCGGTGCTGCGCAAGGGCGAGCTGCAGCAGGTCTCCTCGCCGCGCGGGCTGTACGAGCAGCCCGTCAACCTGTTCGTCGCCGGATTCATCGGCTCGCCGCCCATGAACTTCCTGCCGGGCGAGGTCTCGGGCAACGAGCTCACGCTGCCGTTCGCGCAGGTCACCCTGTCCGACGACCAGCGCTCGCGGATCGGCTCGCGCGACATCGTCATCGTCGGGCTGCGTCCCGAGCACTTCGCGGACGCGGCACTGCTCGAGGACGGCAAGAAGGACTCCGGGGTGACGTTCGACGCGGAGGTCGACGTCACCGAGTGGCTCGGCTCAGACCTGTACGCGTACGTGCCGTTCGAGACGAGCCCCGAGGTCGCCGGGACGCTCGAGGAGCTCGACCGGGACCTCGACGGCGAGGGCATGCGCACGCAGCTGGTCGTCGCGCTCGACTCCGAGTCGCGGATCCGAGACGGCGACACCGCGACCCTGTGGTTCGACCCGGCCAAGCTCATGGTGTTCGACCCCGAGTCGGGGGAGAACCTCACGTTCGACGCCGATCGGGCGCGGGAGATCGACGAGCAGAACGAGGCCGACCGGAAGGCGTCGCTCGAGCGGGCGCAGCAGCGCGAGCAGCGGGCCAGCAGGTCCGCCTGACCGTCCGTCGCGCGGACTCTCGGCGCGACTCGTCGAGGCCGCCGTGTCGGCCGGCGCCGTCGCCCTCGTCGGGGTCGCGTGTCAGTCGAGCTCGTCGGAGCGCGGCGGGTTGGCGCCGGCGCGCGAGACCGTGATCGCCGCGATGCGTGCGCAGCGCGTCAGCACGGCCTCGACCGTCGCGGCGTCCACGTCGTGCAGCCGCTCCCGGCGGTCCGCCCCGAGCAGCCCGGCCGACCACAGCCCGTCGATCAGCCCGCCCATGAACGAGTCGCCCGCGCCCACCGTGTCCGCGACCGTGACCCGCGGCGCCGCGACGTGCAGCCGCGCACCGGCCGATGTCGCGGCGAACGCCCCCTCGCCGCCGTGCGTCACGACGACGAGCGCCGGCCCGCGCCGCGTCCACTCCTCGGCGATCTCCGCCGGCGCCACGCCCGGGTGCAGCCACGCGAGGTCCTCGTCGCTGACCTTGACCACGTCCGCGAGCCGGACCATCGCCTCGACGTAGGGCAGCGCGTGCGCCGAGCTGCCCATGAGCGCCGGGCGCAGGTTCGGGTCGTACGTCAGCGTCGAGGTCTCCTGGCGGCGGGACATCTCGTGGGCGACACGCGTGCCGCCCGGCTCCAGCACCGCCGCGATCGATCCGGTGTGCACGACGCGCGGGACGGCCTCCTCGCCGTCCCACGAGGCCGGCAGGTCCCACTCGAGGTCGAACTCGTAGGTCGCGACGCCGTGGGCGTCCAGGTGCGCCGTGGCGACCGGGGTCCGGCTCGCGGTGCGGTCGCCGGTCAGCACGCGCACGTGCGACGCCTCGAGGTGCCGCTTCACCGTGTCCGCCGCGGCGTCGGTACCCAGCCACGTGAGCAGGTCCACCGCCCGGCCGAGCCGACCCAGGCCGAGCGCGACGTTCGCGGGGCTGCCGCCCGGGTGCTCGTCGCGCGTGCCGTCCGCACGCTCGACCACGTCGACGAGCGCCTCGCCGATGACGAGCGCGCGCTCCAGCGTCCCCGCGCCCCGGTGTCCCGCTCGCTGCTCGTCGGCCGCGGGCTGCCCGCCGGAGGCCGTCACTGGCGGCCGCCCTCGTCGGCGCCGCCGGGTGCTTGGGCGCCTGCGTCCCCACGGACACCCGGGCCCTCGCCCGCAGCCTCGCCGCGTGCGGCGGCGAGCCGCTCGCGTGCGCCGTCGAGCCACTGCTGGCACCGGGCCGCGAGCGCCTCCCCGCGCTCCCAGAGCGCGAGCGACTCCTCGAGCGACTCCGCACCGCTCTCGAGCCGGCTCACGACGGCGACGAGCTCGTCGCGCGCCTGCTCGTAGCTGAGCGTCTCGAGCCCGGCACCCGGTCCTGCCCCCGCGGTCTCGTCGGCGGGGGACGTCGTCTGCTTCGGCACGGCCGTCAGTCAACCAGAGCGCGCCCACACCCGCGCCGCGCTTGCCGCCGGGGCGTCGTCAGCTGCCGGTGCGACGGGGCCGGTCAGGCGTCCGTGACCTGGGCGGCGAGCTCGCCGTGCGCGACCCGGACCCGCAGCGGGTCGCCCGGCGCGACCTGCTCGGGATCGCGCACCACCGCACCGTCCGCGCGCTGCACCACGGCGTACCCGCGTTCGAGCGTGGCCGCGGGCGACAGTGCGCGCGCGTGGCCCGCCAACCCCCGGACCTCGGTGCTCGCGCGATCCAGCAGGTGCGCGAGGGTCCGGCGGGCGCCGTCGCGCAGCGCGGTCACGCGCGCCTCGTGCGCGTCGACGAGGGTCGCCGGCTGCGCGAGCACCGGGCGGCTGCGCCAGTGGTCGAGCGCGGTCTGCTCGCGCTGCAGGCGCTGCACGAGCGCCGCGCGGCTGCGCAGCCGCGCCTGGGAGATCCGCGCCCGCTCCTCGGCGACGTCCGGCACGATCCGCTTGGCCGCGTCCGTGGGGGTCGAGGCGCGCAGGTCCGCGACCAGGTCGAGCAGCGGCGCGTCGAGGTGATGGCCGATCGCGCTCACGAGCGGTGTGCGGCACGCGGCGGCCGCGCGCACCAGCGCCTCGTTGCTGAACGGCAGCAGGTCCTCGAACGACCCGCCCCCGCGCGCGACGACGATCACCTCGACCTGCGGGTGCGCGTCGAGCTCGGCGATCGCCGAGCTGACCTCGGGCACCGCGCGCGGGCCCTGCACCGTCACGCGGCGGATCTCGAACCGCACCGCGGGCCACCGCGCTCGCGCGTTCGACACCACGTCGTGCTCGGCGTCGCCCTGCTGCGCGCACACCAGCCCGACCACCGCCGGCAGGAACGGCAGCCGACGCTTGCGCGACTCGTCGAACAGCCCCTCGGACCCCAGCACGCGCCGCAGGTGCTCGATGCGCTCGAGCAGCTCGCCCAGCCCGACGAGGCGCACCTCGTCGGCGGCGAACGCGAGGCTCCCGCGCTTGAGGTGGTACGTCGGCCGCGCGTGCACGACGAGGTGCGCGCCGTCGCCCACGCCCTTGCCGAGCCGGGCGACGTTCGCCGCGCTCGTCGTCACCGCGATCGACATGTCGACGTCGGTGTCCCGCAGCGTCAGGAAGCACATCGAGTTCCACCGCTTGAGGTCGAGCACCTGACCCTCGATCCACACCGGCGGCATGCGCTGCACGTAGTCCGCGATCTTGGGCGCGAGGTGCCGCACCGGCCACGGCCGGTCGGGGGTCGTCTCGGCGGCCTTGAGCGGCAGCGGCAGACGCGGCTGGACGCCCTCGTCGGACCCGACGCCCCGCTCGTCGTCGGCCCTGCCCTGCTCGCCCGGCGCCATGTCGCTCACGGCCCCACCCTGCCCTATCGCGCCCACACGTCGGCGTCTGGCCGCCTGCCCACCGAGATCCGCCCGGCCGGACCTGCGGGGGAGCGGTGAACGTGCTGCGTGGGTCGGTCGAGGGGACACGAGCGGAACCGGTCCGGACGTGGACCTCACCTAGACTCGGACGCGTGACCACTCCCTCCGCACCCAAGAAGGTGCTGCTCGCCGCGCCGCGCGGGTACTGCGCCGGCGTGGACCGCGCCGTGATCGCCGTCGAGAAGGCGCTCGAGCACTACGGCGCCCCCGTCTACGTGCGCAAGGAGATCGTCCACAACAAGTACGTCGTGGAGACGCTGGCCGCGCGCGGCGCGATCTTCGTGCACGAGACCGACGAGGTGCCCGAGGGTGCGCGCGTCGTGTTCTCCGCGCACGGGGTCTCGCCCGCGGTGCACGCCGCGGCCGCCGCGCGTTCGCTGCAGACCATCGACGCCACGTGCCCGCTGGTCACCAAGGTGCACAAGGAGGCCGTGCGCTTCGCCTCCGAGGACTACGACATCCTGCTCATCGGGCACGACGGGCACGAGGAGGTCGAGGGCACGCAGGGTGAGGCGCCCGAGCGGATCCAGGTGGTGAACTCGCCCGAGTCGGTCGCCGACGTCGTCGTGCGCGACCCCGAGCGTGTCGTGTGGATCTCGCAGACCACGCTCTCGGTCGACGAGACGATGGAGACCGTGCGCCGGCTGCGCGAGCGGTTCCCCGCGCTGCAGGACCCGCCCAGCGACGACATCTGCTACGCGACGCAGAACCGCCAGGTCGCCGTGAAGAAGATCGCGCCGCACTGCGACGTGGTCATCACCGTCGGCTCGGCCAACTCCTCGAACTCGGTCCGGCTCGTCGAGGTCGCGCTCGAGAACGGCGCGCGGTCCTCGTACCGCATCGACAAGGCCGACGAGATCGACCTGGCCTGGCTCGAGGGCGCCACGACGGTGGGCCTGACCTCGGGCGCGTCCGTGCCGGAGATCCTGGTCCGCGACGTGCTCGACCTGCTCGCCGCGCAGGGCTTCGGGGAGGTCGAAGAGGTCCGCACCGCGACCGAGGACCTCATGTTCTCGCTCCCGCGTGAGCTGCGTGCCGACCTGAAGGCGGCGGGCCACGCGCCCGCGCGCCCGCGCCGCGAGGGACGCCGCACCCTGGACGTCACCCCCGCCTGACCGACCGACCCGGCGCCGTCACCTGAGACGCGCCGACGTCCGTCTCGCGCGAGAAGGGCTGGCGCCCGGCTCACGCGCGGCGGGTGGTCGGGAGCGCCGGGCGCTCAGGCGCCTGCCGCCGAGCCGGTGCGGCCGTCGGGGGAGCCACCCGCCGCCTCGGCCTCGAGCGCCTGGGCGTCGCGGTCAGCGCTCGTGTCGAACCCGTCGAGGCTGACGAGCTGGTCCGCGGCCGAGGCGATCAGTTCCGGGGCGCTGAGCGCCGAGAGCTGCGGGTTCGCGGCGGGCGGCGTCTCAAGCCCGTCGCTCACCACGCCGAGCTCGGCGAACCGGCGCGCGCTGACGAGCACGCGCGTCTCGAGCGAGCCGACGGTCTGGTTGTAGGCGCCTGCGGCCGCGTCGAGCGAGCGCCCGAGCTTGGCGAGGTGGCTGCCGAGCGTGGCGAGCCGGCCGTGCAGCTGCTTGCCCAGCGTCAGGACCTCCTGCGCGTTGCGCGCGAGCGCGTCCTGCCGCCACGCGTACGCCACGGTGCGCAGGAGCGCGAGCAGCGTCGTCGGCGTCGCGACGATGACGTTGCGGTCCGCCGCGTACTCCCACAGCGCTGGGTCCTGCTCGAGCGCCGCGTGCCAGAACGCCTCGGCAGGGACGAACATGACGACGAACTCGGGCGCGGGCGCGAACTGGTCCCAGTACCGCTTGTGCGCGAGCGCGTCCACGTGGGCACGCACGTGCCGGGCGTGCGCCGCGAGCCGCTCGGTGCGCACACGCTCGTCGGCCGCCTCGTGGGCCTCGAGGTAGCCGAGGAACGCGACCTTCGCGTCGACGACGACCTGCTTGCCACCCGCGAGCCGCACGACCATGTCCGGGCGCTGCAGCCCGTCGTCGGTGCGTGCCTGCTCCTGCTCGACGAAGTCGACGTGCGCGAGCATCCCCGCGGCCTCGACCACGCGCCGCAGCTGCATCTCGCCCCACCGGCCGCGGACCTGCGACGCGCGCAGCGCGGTGACGAGCTGGGCGGTCTCGGCCCGCACGCGCTCCGACGTGGAGCGCATCGTCTCGACCTGCTCGCGCAGCGCGGCGGCGCCCTCGGCGCGGGCACGGTCCGCCGCGTGCATCTGGTTGCGCACCTCCTCGAGCGTGCGGGCCAGCGGGTCGACGAGCGCGCGCACCGCCTGCTCGCGCTGGGCGAGCTCGCCCACCTGCGTCTGGCGGTCCGCGGCGAACCGCTGCGACGCGAGCGCCAGGAACTGCTCGGAGCTCTGCGCGAGGGCGTCGGACGCGAGCGCGCGGAACTGCTCGGCGACGTGCGCGGCGGCGCCCTGCGCGGCGTCACGCTCCGACTCCAGCCGTGCGCTCGCGGCAGCGGCGGCGACCTGCGCGCTGCGCACGGCCTGCTCCGAGCGCCGCGCGGACAGCACCCACGCGACCGCCCCGCCGGTCACGACCCCGACGACCAGCCCCACCAGCACACCGAGCAGCACCTGTCCCATGCCGGGCACCGTGCCAGAGACCACCGACAGGCACGTCCCGGCCCCGCCGTGCGGCGGTGCGGGTCGGGGCGCGGAGCGGGG
>NZ_LFKW01000150.1:18981-19855 GCF_001040865.1 Cellulomonas sp. A375-1
ACCTGCGGGCATCCGGCCACCGGTGTCGGCGCAGGTCCCTATGCTCTCCACGTGCCCGACGCGACGCCTGAGCTGCCCGTGCCCCGCCCGGAGACGTCCGGGGAGCCCGCTGCGCCCCCCACCGTCCAGCCCGCCGCGGACCAGGCCTCGGGCGCCGAGCCTTCGGCGGCGCAGAGCCTGGCCGGGTCGCCCGCCGCCGGCGGTGTGACCCGCGCCCCGGGGACGCCCGCGCTCGAGCTGCGCGGGCTGTGGCGGCGGTTCGGCGACAAGGTCGCCGTCGCGGGCATCGACCTCGTCGTGCCCGCCGGCTCGTTCTACGGCCTCGTCGGGCCCAACGGCGCGGGCAAGACGACGACGCTGTCGATGGCCACCGGCCTGCTCGTGCCCGACGCGGGGACCGTGCTCGTCCAAGGGCACGACCTGTGGGCGGACCCGGTCGCGGGCAAGGCGCTGATCGGGGTCCTGCCCGACGGCGTGAAGCTGTTCGACCGGCTCACGGGTGAGCAGCTCATCACCTACGCGGGGCTGCTGCGCGGCCTCGACCGCGAGACGGTGGCCGAGCGCGCGCGTGACCTGCTCGCCGCGATGGACCTGGTCGCGGACGCGCGCACGCTCGTGGTCGACTACTCCGCGGGCATGACGAAGAAGATCGCGCTCGCGTGCGCGCTCGTGCACGCACCGCGCCTGCTCGTGCTCGACGAGCCGTTCGAGGCCGTCGACCCCGTCTCGGCGGCCAACATCCGCGACATCCTGGCGCAGTACGTCGCGTCGGGCGGGACGGTGATCGTGTCGTCGCACGTCATGGACCTCGTGCAGCGGATGTGCGACCACGTCGCGGTCGTCGCGGGCGGGCACGTGCTCGCGGCCGGGACGG
>NZ_LFKW01000150.1:19937-51003 GCF_001040865.1 Cellulomonas sp. A375-1
GGAGGGCCTCGCGTGGTTGCGCACCTCCTGAGGCTCAAGCTCGCGCTCCTGCTCAACGGTTTCCGGCGCAGCGTCTGGCAGCTCGTCGGGTTCGTGTTCGCGGTGCTCTACGGCCTCGGCATCGCCGCGCTCGTCGTCGCCGGCATGGTCGCGGTCGGGACGCAGGACGTCGAGCTGCAGCGGACCGTGACGGTGCTCATCGGCTCCGCGCTCGTCGTGGGCTGGTGGTTCGTCCCGCTCATCGCGTTCGGCGTGGACGCGACGCTCGACCCCGAACGCTTCGCCACGTACCCGATCCCGCGGCGCACGCTCGTGCTGGGCCTGGCCGCCTCGGCGCTCGTCGGCATCCCGGGGGTGCTGAGCGCGATCGCCGCGGTCTCGACGAGCTTCGCCTGGTTCCAGCACCCGCTCGCGCTCCTGGTCGGTGTCGTCGGCGCCGTGCTCGGGCTGGCCGTCGCGGTCGTCGGAGGGCGGGCGCTGGTCGCGCTCGTCGCGCCGCTGGTCGCGCGTCGCCGCGTGCGCGAGCTGTTCGCGGTCCTCGGCCTGCTCGCGATCGTCAGCATCGGCCCGGTGCTCTCCGGGATCACGTCGCTCTCGCTCGACCGGCACACGTTCGACGGCCTCGTCCGCGTGCTCGTGTGGACGCCGTTCGGCGCGGCCTGGGCCGCTCCCGCCGATGCCGCGGCGGGGGAGTGGGGGCTCGTCCTGGTCCGGCTCGCGATCGCCGTCGCCACGCTCCTGCTCGCGTTCTGGCTCTGGTCGGTGGCGCTCGCGCGCACGCTCGTCGAGCCGGCCCGGGCCGCGAGCGGCGGGCGATCGACCGGTCTCGGCGTGTTCGGCCGCATCCCCGCGACGCCGCTCGGCGCGGTCGCCGGTCGGTGCCTCGTCTACTGGTTCCGTGACCCGCGCTACGCGGTCGCGTTCGCGATGGTCCCGTTCATCCCCGTGCTCCTGTGGGTCGTCGGGCGGGGTGGCGGGCTCATGCTCGCGGCCGGTGCCCTGGCGGCGTTCGTCTCCGGCTGGGGCCTGAGCGCTGACGTCTCGTACGACGGCTCGGCCTTCTGGATGCACGTGAGCGCGGGCGTGCGCGGCTGGGTCGACCGGCTGGGCCGCGTGCTCGCGTCGGCCGTCATCTCGGCACCGCTCGTCGTCGCGATCACGGTGGTGACGGCGGTGATCGCGGACCGGACGGACGCGCTGCCCGCCCTGCTCGGGGCGGCCGTCGGCATCATGCTCACGACCTACGGCGGCGCGAGCATCGTGTCCGCGCTGTTCGTGCAGCCCGTGCAACAGCCGGGGGAGAACCCGTTCCAGACCCGGCAGGGCGCGTCGCTCGCGACCGTGCTCTCGCAGATGGTCGGCTGGCTGGCCGTGCTCGTCGCCGCGCTGCCGTCCTCGGTGCTCGCGTGGATCGCGGTCGCACGGCCCTCGGCGACGCTCGGCTGGGTCGCGCTGGTCGTCGGGCTCGTGCTCGGTGCCGGGTGGCTCGTCGTCGGGATCCGGGTGGGCGGTCGCCTGCTCGAGCGTCGGGCGCCCGTGCTCCTGCAGCGCGTCATCGCCTTCGAGTAGCGGCCGGGTCGGGGGCGCCCGGCCGCCCCCGTAGACTCAACGCCCGTGGCACTCACCATCGGCATCGTCGGCCTGCCCAACGTCGGCAAGTCCACCCTCTTCAACGCACTGACCCGCGCGCAGGTGCTCGCCGCGAACTACCCGTTCGCGACGATCGAGCCCAATGTCGGCGTCGTGCCGCTGCCCGACCCGCGCCTGGACAAGCTCGCCGAGGTGTTCGGCTCGGAGCGCACCGTCCCCGCGGTGGTCTCGTTCGTGGACATCGCGGGCATCGTCAAGGGTGCGTCCGAGGGTGAGGGCCTGGGCAACAAGTTCCTCGCCAACATCCGCGAGGCCGACGCGATCTGCCAGGTCACGCGCGCGTTCGCCGACCCCGACGTGGTCCACGTGTCCGGCCAGGTGAACCCGAAGGACGACATCGAGATCATCTCGACCGAGCTGATCCTCGCGGACCTGCAGACGCTCGAGAACGCGATCCCGCGGCTCGAGAAGGAGGTCCGGGGCAAGAAGACCGACGCCGAGGTCCTGTCCGCCGCGCAGCGCGCGCTCGAGGTGCTGCAGACCGGCAAGACGCTGTTCGCAGCCGGCCTGGGTGACGACGAGCACGTCCGCGCGCTGCAGCTCATGACGTCCAAGCCGTTCATCTACGTCTTCAACACCGACGACGCAGGCCTGGCCGACACCGCGATGCAGGACGAGCTGCGCGCGCTCGTCGCGCCCGCCGACGCGATCTTCCTCGACGCCAAGTTCGAGTCCGAGCTCGTCGAGCTCGAGCCCGACGAGGCCCGCGAGATGCTCGAGGCCAACGGCCAGGACGAGGCGGGCCTGGACCAGCTCGCGCGCGTCGGCTTCCACACCCTGGGCCTGCAGACGTATCTCACCGCCGGCCCCAAGGAGGCTCGCGCCTGGACGATCCGCCAGGGCTGGACCGCACCGCAGGCCGCGGGCGTCATCCACACGGACTTCCAGAAGGGCTTCATCAAGGCCGAGGTCGTCTCGTTCGACGACCTGGTCGAGACCGGCTCGGTCGCCGCCGCGCGTGCCGCCGGCAAGGCCCGCATCGAGGGCAAGGACTACGTCATGCACGACGGAGACGTGGTGGAATTTCGTTTCGCCGTATAACCTCTGGCGTCGATTGAGTGGTCTGACCTGCCGATGCGATGACCAAAATAGGTCAGCAGTCACTGTATAGTTCAGTGCATGCTGACCATTGCTTCACGCCTCGACGTCATGCACCGGCTCGGCCGAGCCATGGCGGACCCGACGCGATCCCGGATCCTGATGACCCTGCTCGACGGCCCGAGCTATCCGGCGGTGCTGTCGCGCGAGCTGGAGCTGACCCGGTCGAACGTGTCGAACCACCTGACCTGTCTGCGCGACTGTGGCATCGTGGCCGCCGAGCCCGAGGGACGGCAGACGCGCTACGAGATCGCCGACCCGCACCTCGCTGCGGCGCTCACGGCGCTCGTGGATGTGACGCTGGCCGTCGACGAGCACGCGCCATGCGTTGATGACCAGTGCCCGGTGCCGGGCTGCTGCGGGACGGGGGCAGGCGCATGAGCGCGGCGTGCGGTTGCGACGAGCCCGAGACCACGGTCGGCGAAGCAGTTGAGGAGGTGCAGGAGCGACCCTGGTGGCGGGACCGCGGGATCATGGTCCCGGTCCTCTCCGGCGTCGCTTTCCTGACCGGTCTCGTCCTGGAGTGGTCCGGGCTCGAGATCCTGGCGCTGGTGCTGTTCTGGCTCGGTCTGCTGCTGGGAGCGTCGACGTTCACCCCGGGCGCGATCCGCAAACTGTTCAAGCGCAAGCTCGGCATCAGCCTGCTGATGACGATCAGCGCCATTGGCGCGGTGATCCTCGGCTACGTCGAGGAGGCCGCGGCCCTGGCTTTCCTGTACTCGATCGCTGAGGCGCTGGAGGACAAGGCGATGGACCGCGCCCGCGGCGGGCTCCGGGCGCTGCTCAAGCTCGTCCCTGAGACAGCGACCATCCGCCGCGACGGTGCGTCGGTCGAGGTCGCCGCGAAAGACCTCCAGGTGGGCCAGCTGATGCTGGTGCGGCCGGGCGAACGGATCGCGACCGACGGCGTCGTGGTCACTGGTCGTTCGAGTTTGGATACGTCTGCGATCA
This sequence comes from Cellulomonas sp. A375-1, assembly GCF_001040865.1. Lineage (NCBI taxonomy): Bacteria > Bacillati > Actinomycetota > Actinomycetes > Micrococcales > Cellulomonadaceae > Cellulomonas > Cellulomonas sp. A375-1. Next base: position 23,637 of record NZ_LFKW01000150.1, read on the forward strand.
CTGGAGAGTCGATCCCGGTCGAGGTCGAGCTGGGAGATGCAGTCTCGGCCGGTGCAATCAACTCCGCCGGCGCGCTGGAAGTCGAGACGACCGCGGCGGGCACCGACAACTCGCTGACCACGATCGTGGAGCTCGTTGAGCAGGCGCAGGCCGAGAAGGGAGACCGCGCCCGCCTCGCCGACCGCATCGCCCGACCCCTCGTCCCTGGTGTGCTCGTCCTCGCCGTCCTGGTGGCGCTGATCGGTTCGCTGTTCGGCGACCCCGAGCTGTGGGTCACTCGCGCCCTGGTCGTCCTCGTGGCGGCGTCGCCGTGCGCGCTGGCGATCTCCGTGCCGCTGACCGTGGTCGCCGCGATCGGCTCGGCGAGCAAGTTCGGCGTGATCATCAAGTCCGGTGCCGCGTTCGAGCGCTTCGGCGTGATCCGCCACGTCGCCGTCGACAAGACCGGCACCCTCACCCGAAACGAGCCCGTCGTCACCGCCGTTCTCACCGCCGACGGGACCACCGAGGCGCAGGCGCTGGCGTGGGCGGCCGCGCTGGAGCAACACAGCACCCACCCGCTCGCGGCCGCGATCACCGCCGCCGCGCCGGGGGCCTCAGTAGCCGAGGACGTGACCGAGCAGGCCGGGCACGGCATCGAGGGCAAGCTCGACGGCGCGCGGATCACGGTCGGCAGCCCCCGCTGGCTGGACGCCGGGACGCTCGGCGACCGGGTCGCAGGGCTGGAGGAGCAGGGCATGACGGTCGTCATCGTGCACCGCGACGGCGAGCCGGTCGCTGCGATCGGCGTCCGCGACGAGCTGCGCCTGGAGGTCCCGGAGGTCGTCCGCACGCTCGCCGCGCAGTGCATCGGGGTCACGATGCTCACCGGCGACAACGCCCGCACCGCCCGCGCTCTCGCGGCGAAGGCCGGGATCGAGGACGTGCGCGCCGAGCTGCGCCCCGAGGACAAGGCCGCTGCGATCGCTGAGCTCGGCCAGCATGGTTCGGTGGCGATGATCGGCGACGGCATCAACGACGCCCCCGCCCTCGCCGCCGCGGACATCGGGATCGCGATGGGCGCGACCGGGTCGGATGCCACGATCGAGTCGGCCGATGTCGCGTTCACCGGGCACGACCTGCGGCTGCTGCCGCGCGCGTTCGACCATGCCCGGCGCGGACGGCACATCATCAACCAGAACATCATCCTGTCGCTGCTGATCATCATCGCCCTGCTCCCGCTCGCCCTCTTCGGCGTCCTGGGACTCGCTGCCGTGGTGCTCGTGCACGAGATCGCGGAGGTCATCGTGATCCTCAATGGCTTGCGCGCGGCCCGGACCCGGAAGGAGCAGATCGTATGAAGGTCGAACTGCTGCACATCGTCGACTGCCCGAACACGGCCATCGCCGAAGCAAACGCGCGCGCCGCGCTGGATGCCGCCGAGCTCGCGGAAGTGCCCATCGAGCTGGTAACGATCCACACCGAGACCGAAGCGGCGAACACCCGATTCGGAGGCTCGCCCACGATCCTCGTCGACGGCGTCGACCTGTTTCCGACGCAACCGGTTCGCTCGCTCGCGTGCCGGGTCTACGCGACTGAGCGCGGGTACGCCGGTGCACCGACTCCGTCTCAGATCGAGGAGGCGTTGCACGAGACCTATCGTTGACGTCGAACGCAAGCTGTCGGTCCCGGACGCGGGGCCGAGCGCTTCACTGCACACCTCAAGAGGGTGGTATGTACCGGAAATCGGTGGAGTGGAGATTCGCGCTGTAGGGATTGGTCGCCGCGCGGAGCATCGTAGTGAGCGCGGGTTAGTCGGCTGACGCGCCTCGGGCAAGCAATAGCCGGAAGTGCTTCAGAAACTGCTTCTTGTAGTGGCAGGATCGAGCCATGGATGTCCTCGCGCTGGTGATCTCGGCCCTGTCGCTGCTGATCGCCGGCGTCGGCACTTACCAAGCGAACAAGCGCGCGAACGAGGCACTCGCCGAGTCGCGCAAGGCGGCCGAGGACGCACGCTGGTTCGCGGTGCAGGAAGCCGTGCAGCGCCTAATCGGGTTCGATCCGACGGCCGAGCCGGTGGGGGAGCGGCTCGCCAACCTGCGCATCACGTCGATCGCGCTCGTCGACCAGCTCGACGGCTGGGATGGTATCGACTCGTGGCTGGAGGCCGAGCGCACGCTGGGCGCGACCATCGGCCGCCAGGTGATGGAGGCCGCCAAGCCCGGCGACACCGTTGAGCGGCGGGTGGCGAACCTCGACCCGCTGATGAGTTGGGCGCACGCGCTGAGCAGCAACCTGCGCCATTTGCGATCAGTCGGCCACGACGCGGCTGCACTTGCCAAGCTCCAGGTCAACGCGGAAGAGTTGGTTAGGGAAATTCATGCGCGTCACGGCTGGGATTTGCCGCCGCGGACCAACCTCCGGATCCAGCCGTTGGACTAGATGTGGTGTAACGACTCGGCCTTACGGGTTGCTCGGCACTGTGAACGACGTCGCCGTGTACTTGGGCTTAACTTCGCCGGCAGGGCCGGTTTCTTCCGTGACTGACACATCGACTGAAACTGACATGCCGGTGCGCAGCGTTGCAGTGTTCGCCGCAGGGATCTTCTTCGCGTCGATCTTGACGATCTCGCCGTCCTCGATCTCCAGCTGCCAAGCGCTGATCTCGCTGACAGTCCGCAAGATGCCGCGGATGGTGGTCGGCTCGAGCTCGAGTTCCCGAGAAGCGATGAGCTCTCCAATGTGAGCGAGTTCAGCCGTGGAGAGGCGCGTGCGCAGGCGCGCCTGGCGAGGCTGGGACCAAGTGAGATCAGGCTCGAACCCTGATTTCACCAGACCTGTCGAGAAGTCGCGCAACGTCGTGGCGACGCGCGGTCCGTACTCGCGGATGCGCGCCAAGAAGTCACTGGTGTCGGCATCTGGGCCGAGACGACGTCCGTCCTCGAGCAGTCCCAGTGCTCGCTTCATGGCGGTGTCGATCAACTGGGGCTCTGCATTGTCGTCTCCGAACAGCCCGACTTGGCCATCGGGTGAGATCTCGTCCGCTGGCGAAGTCGTCGGCACGATCTGCAGGATGAGGCTTCCCGGCAGTGGTGAACCATTGAGGTTCAGTCGGGTCTTCGAGACGACGTCGGCGGGCGGTTGCCCACGCAACGACTTGTGCCCCTTCACCGCGAGGCCTGTCGCAAGCACCAGGCGCTGAAAATTGCGAAGCGTGTCAGCAATCCCGTCGATCGCTCCCGAGTGGATCGTGATTCCTGGCCCAGTCAGGCGCAGAGACCCTGAAGAAGCGTCGCGCCGCAGCAAGCCGTGCTCAGCGCGCAGAGTCTCGATGCTCATGCGCGCAAGATCATCTGCGTCCTGCCACTCAGCTTCGCCTTGGACGTTGGCCTTGAACTGCTTCCAGTCAAACGCCATGGAAACCGTCCAGAGTCACTTCGAAGTAGCCGCGCTGCGGTAGGGCATCCGGCCGTTGCGGAGGATCTTCCTTCGCGCCGTTGCGCTTGCGCATCCAGAAGTCATCCCAGTAGCCACGATTCAACGCATATGACTGGTGCTCGACTGAGTGGGCGCGGTCCGCCTCGGGGAACACGTGCCATAGGCAGTATCGAGTATCAACGCGCAGGCCCGTCGCTGGTCGGACCTGGTTCATCCCGAACATCTGCAGGATGTACCGATCCTTGGGGTCGGTCACCTGGTCAACGAGCACGTCTTCGCCCCAGTAGACGAGGTCGATGTCGTCAGGATCGATCTTGTCGGTAAGGAAGCTGCCACCCACCCATACGCACACCACGGGGACGACAGAGCGGATGCCGTCGGTAGCGGACTCGAAGTGCTGCCAGATCTCGGCGCGGGTCGCCGACTTCGCGAACCGGGGATCGTCAACGTAGTGGGATTTGATCTCTTCCAACGACGCGCCGAATCGGCCCAGCGGAAGCAGGCCCGTCTGCTCGTCAAGTGCAGGCAGCACCAAGTCACCTCCCTGTGGGTCGCAGTCACCTGTCATTATGTCCTATCAGGGGCTGCCGACAGAGGCGGACGCGAGATCGGGTCGCGTGCCCCCGCTGCCCCACCTTCTGCGTCTCCGGAAGGGGCGAGGTGGGGGCCGAGGCGATGCCAGCCAGACACGGAACCACAGGTTGGTATGTGCCGGAATGCGGTGGAGTTCCGCTTCAACGTGTAGCTGTGCGTGCGTGCTCCCGTGCAGCCCGGCCCGGGTGACGGCGCCGCCGCTCCTGAGGCTCTGGGGTGGCCGACGGGCCGCGTGGGGTGGACCCTGAGGTGTCGAAAACGGGCCAACCCGACAACGCCGTCGGCCGGGCCCGGTCTGGGGGACCTCGTCGTGATGAAGCGCGCAGCCGTCGTCAGCACCTTCGCCCTCGTCGCAGCATCAGTACCGGTGGTGGTCCTCGCGACCCCGTCGGCAGCCGCGACGGTCACCGTGACCACGACGACCGACGTCGTCGACGGCGGCGACGGACTCGTCTCGTTGCGTGAGGCCGTCCACACGGCCAACGCCGCCGCTGACGCCACGGTCATCGACCTCGCCGCGGCCGGCACGTACTCGCTCACGCTGTGCGGCGACGACGAGGACGCGAACGTGGCCGGCGACCTCGACTACACCGGCGCGCAGGCGCTGAGGGTGAACGGCGGCGGCTCGACGATCGCGCAGACCTGTCCCGACGAACGGGTGCTCGACACGCTCGACAGCACCACGCAGGTCGCGCTCGGCGACCTCACGATCACCGGCGGTGACACCTTCGACGGCGCCGCGGTGCGGTTCAACAGCGACCTCGAGCTGACGGGCGTGACCGTGTCCGGCAACGACGCGGCGACCGGTCCGGTGCTGAACAGCGGCGAGGAGGGCCACGGGTCGAGCATCGCGGTCGTCGACTCGGTGATCGGGCCGAACACCGGCACCGGCATCCGGGTCTCGTTCGGGGGGATCTCGCTGCACGGGTCGACCATCACGCAGCACACCGGCCGGGCGATCGGCGCGATCGACGGCGCGGTCGGCATCGAGGACTCGACGATCAGCGACAACGGCCAGGGCGGTGTCTTCACGACGGGCCAGGGCGCGGGCGAGCTGACGTTCATCAGGTCGTCCGCCGTCGACAACGGCGGGCCGGGCGTCTCCTGCTCGGCGTGCGGGGACCTCGTGGTGACCGAGTCGACGATCACCGGGAACGTCCCGGCCGGCTCGACGACCGGCGGCGGCATCGTGTGGGCGGTCGACCAGGACGAGCCGACCGACGAGCGGACTGCGACGATCACCGACTCGACCGTCGCCGGGAACACGCGCGTCGGCCCGGGCGGCGGGCTGGTCGTGTCGATCGTCGAGCTGACCGACGACGCGCCGCAGGCGCAGGTCGTCGTCGTCCGGTCGACGTTCAGCGGGAACTCGGCGACCGGCGCGGACGGCCGTGGTGGTGGCATCTACGCGGTGACCGGCGAGGTCCACGTCGACGACTCCACGTTCTCGGGCAACTCCGCGGAGGTGACCGGCGGCGCTGTCTACACGAGCACGGGCGACGCGGTCCTGCGGCACGCAACGGTGGTCGGCAACAGCGCGCCGACCGGGGCGAACATCGGCACGGCGGCGGGCCTCGCGAGCTTCGGCTCGGTCGTCGGGGCGGCCGCGGGAGGCGGCGCCGACTGCGCGATCGCCGGCGCGACGACCTCGGCGGGGTACAACGTCGTCGGCGACGCGTCGTGCGCGTTCGTCGGAGGTCCCGGCGACCAGTCGAACGTCGGAGACGTGCAGCTCGGGACGCTGGCCGACAACGGCGGACCGACCCAGACCCTGCTGCCGCTCGGCACGAGCCCCGTCGCCGGCGCCGTCCCGGCCGCCGCGTGCACGGTCTTCGCGGTCGACCAGCGCGGCGTGACCCGGCCGACCGGCACCGACTGCGAGGCGGGTGCGGTCGAGATCGAGGAGCCCGCCGCCGAGGTGGTCTGCACCCGGACGGGGACCCCGTGGAGCGACCTGCTGATCGGCGGGCACGGCGACGACGTGCTGTGCGGTCTGGGCGGCGCCGACATCCTCATCGGCGGCAAGGGCGAGGACCGCCTGATCGGCGGCGACGGCGCGGACCTGCTGCTCGCAGGCCCCGGGGACGACGTGCTCGAGGGCGGAGCGGGCAAGGACCTGCTGGTCGGCGGCCCGGGAGCGGACACCATGGACGGCGGCCCGGGCAAGGACCTCTGCGTGGCGGGCGACGGCGGCACCCCCGCCCCCTGCTGAGCACGCCCGGGCTGACGTCCGGCGGGTGGCGGGCTGGCGTCGACGGGCGTGATGCTGCACGTGCCGGGCGCCTCGGGGAGAGGTCAGCTCGCGTAGATGCGGGCTCGGTGGGCCGCGAACCGGCGTCGGCCGACGAGGTGCCACAGCAGCCGGGCGGGGGCCGGGAGGTTGGCCTTGAGCCAGCCGGCTCGCTCGTCGGCGGGGACGACCTCGAGGATCCAGCCGAGCTGCAGCAGGAGGCGGTCGCGCGGGACGGACTTCATCCCGTGCTCGTGCAGCGCCGACCACTCGCGCTGCGTCATGACCGTGGACGCGGTCGGCAGGATCGCGGACTCCTCGTCGCCGAGGTGCGTCAGCAGCGTGTTGCGGATGGTGTCGAGGACGTCGGCGACGTGCTCGCGCTCGGGCACGGACGCGGTCCGCTCCCACGTGGGCAGCGCCTCGTGCAGCTCGCGCAGCTCCTCAGCCGTGACGGCGTGCTGAGCGCGCATGCGGCCGACGTGCAGCGCGCACGCGGGGGCGCGCTTCTCGAGCTCGTCCCACAGGAGGTGGTCCTCGCCCGTGTGGTGGTGGTGGAGTGCGCCCGCGACCTCACGTGCGTGGGCGGCGACGACAGCGGTGCGCCGCAGGTCGCCGTCGGCGACGCCGCGCACCAGGTCGGGCAGGTCCGTGAACGCGCGGCGGAACAGCGCGTGGATCGTGAGCATGTCGGAGGTGTCGCAGCCGGGCTGGTCGGCGCGCGGCCTCGTCGGTGTGGTGGTCGTCGTCATCGCGGTCCTTACGTCACTAGTGAACGAATAACGGTGGTGACGACTATGGTGGGTCTCGTGCCCGCCGTCAACGCCCTCGACCCCTGGATCACCCAGGGTGCTGAACCGGGCGTCGCACCCGACGCGCTCGAGCGACTGCGGGCGTTGCTCAACACCGACAACCGCTTCCACGGGGTCGACACGCTCGCCGAGGCCCCCGCTCCGCTGCGCGCGCTGCGCGACGCCCTGCGTGCGTTCGTGGTCGACGGCGACCCGGCGGCGCTCGACGACGAGGCCTCGCGACGGCGGCTCGTGCTCCGGGTCGGCCCCGACGGCCCCCGGCTGACGCCCGCCGACGAGGACGACGACCTGGCCCGCCTGCTCGTCGTCGTGCTGGACGAGCACCGCGAGGGGCGGCTGCAGCGCCTCAAGGCGTGCGCCAACCCCGACTGCCAGTGGGTCTACTACGACGCGTCCCGCAACCGGTCCGGCCGCTGGTGCTCGATGGGGGAGTGCGGCGACGTGATGAAGGCCCGCGCGTACCGCGCCCGCGCGCGCACCTGAGCCCCGCACGGACCTCAGCCCCCGCGCGGCACGCGCCCTTCGCCGCGTCGATCCTGGCGAGGACGGCGGGGCGCGGTGCACGGGACGGGCCGTCGCGCCCGGCGCTCGAGCGTGGACCCGACCGCTCGCCCTGCGCGTGTCGGACCCCCGCGTCAGCATGGGGCGATGGGAACTCTGACGGGACAGCAGATCGCCGACGCAGGTCTGACGGGCTGGGTGCACCTGCCCGGCGGGCTCCACACCCGTATCGCGACCGGGAGCTTCGCCGCCGGGCTCGCGCTCGTCAACCGGATCGGTGCCGCGGCCGAGGAGCAGGGGCACCACCCGGACGTCGACCTGCGGTACCCGCACGTCGACGTGCGGCTCACGAGCCATGACGCCGGCGGCGTGACCGAGCGCGACGTGCGGCTCGCGCGCGACATCAGCGCGTTCGCCGCCGAGGCCGGGCACGCGCTGCAGGGCACGTCGCGCGCTGTCGTCGAGCTCGCGCTCGACAGCCCGGACCACCACGAGGTGATCGACTTCTACGCCGCGACGCTCGGCTACGGGGCCCAGGACGACGAGGTGCGCGACCCCGCCGAGGCGCTCCCGCCCGTCTGGTTCCAGCAGTCCGGGAGCGAGGAGCCCCGGCAACGCTGGCACCTCGACGTGTGGGTGGACCCGAGCCAGGTGCAGCCGCGCATCGACGCGGCCGTGGCCGCCGGTGGACGCCTGGTCGACGACGGCGCCGCACCGAGCTTCTGGGTCCTGGCGGACGCGCAGGGGAACCGCATCTGCCTGTGCACCTGGCAGGACCGCGCGTAGGCCCGCGGGCCGCATCGGCATCCGGGCGTCGGGGCCCGGAGGAGCGTGGGCCGGCTCAGCCCGCGAGCCGCCGGGTGAGCTCGTCGTCGTTCGCGACGAACCACACGTGCCGTCCCCGGTTGGACTCGGTGACGTACGCGCGCAGCGACTCGCTCGCGGCCACCTGCTCGCTGACGTCGCCTACGACGACGAGGTGCAGGTGGTAGTTGACGAGCTTCTGCGCGATCTCTCCCGCCACGCCCGAGCGGAGCTGGAAGAACGCGGGGTCGAGACGCTCGATCGGGACCGCGACGACGCTCGCGTCGTAGCCCCAGGCATCCCCGATGAGGTCGGTCGCCTGCGCCACGCCGAGAGACGGACCGGATCCGGGCAGCACCAGGACGCGGTGGTCGCCGATGACCTCAACCTGCATGGCGGCAACCGTAGCCGCTGTCGGGTCCGTGGGACCCGCATCGACCCAGGTCGTTGTCAGGCCGTGACCCGGCAGGCGTCGAGACGTGACCTGCGCCGTTCAGCCCGCGACGACGAAGCGCGCGGTGAGCTGGGACTCCCGCACCGACGACGGCCCGACCCGGAGCTCGAACTCGCCGGGCTCCACGACGCGCCGCGCGTCCGCGTCGACGATCGAGCACGCCGCGACCGGCAGCTCCAGGTCCACGACGACCGTCTGGCCGGGCTCGACGACGACCTGCCGGTACGCCTTGAGCTCGGACTCGGCCCACATCGTGGTGGTCACGAGGTCGCTCACGTAGACCTGCACGGTCTCGAGGGCGGGGCGCGAGCCGGTGTTGCGCAGCGTCACGCGCGCCTGCACGTCGTCGGACACACCGAGGCGAGGGGTGAGCACCTCGAGGTCGCCGTACTCGACGGTCGTGTAGCTCAGGCCCTCGCCGAACGCGAACGCCGGGCGCTGCGTGAGGTCGGCGTAGCGCGTGCCGTGCTGGCCACGGAGCTGGTTGTAGAACGTCGGCTGCTGGCCCACGTGCCGCGCGAACGTGATCGGCAGGCGGCCGGACGGCTCGACGAGGCCGAGCAGGATCTCGGCGATCGCCTGCCCGCCCCGCATCCCGGGGTTCGCGGCCCACACGATCGCGTCCGCCTGCAGCGCGGACTCGGGCAGCACGTGCGGCTTGGACGCCACGACGACGACGACCATCGGCGTGCCGGTCGCGGCGAGCGCGTCGAGCAGGGCGACCTGGCCGCCGATCAGCTCGAGCGTCGCGGTCGAGCGGCCCTCACCGACGAGCTCGATGCGGTCGCCCACCACGGCGACGACGTAGTCGGACTCGCGCGCGGCGGCCACGGCCTCGGCGATGAGCGCCTCGTCGGGCTCGCACGGCACGACGACCTGCGGGCGGGGCTGACCGTCGGGGAAGAACTCGCCCTCGGGGTCGGGCGCGAGCGTGAGGATGTCCGCGCCGCGCGCGTGGGTGACGTCCCAGCCCTCCGGGGCGCGCGTGCGCAGCCCGTCGAGAACGGTCTCGATCATGTGGCGCGGATGGCCGTCCGGCAGCCAGTCGACCTGGCCCGAGCGACCGGCCCAGTCGCCGAGCTGCGCGTCGGTGTCGTCGGCGTTGGGGCCGACGACGAGCACGCGCCGGCGCTCGGCGCCCGCGGGCGCGACCGCACGCTCGTCGGGACCGGCCGTGCACCCGCCGGCGAGCGGCAGGACGCCCTCGTTGCGCAGCAGGACGACCGATCGACGCGTGAGCTCGAGGTTGACCTCCTCGTGCGGTGCGACGCCCATGACCTCGGCGATGCGTGCGGAGTCGGGCCGACGAGGCTCCTCGAACAGCCCCAGCTCGAACTTCAGGGTCAGGATGCGCGCGACCGCCGCGTCGATCGCGGCCTCGTCGAGCAGGCCGTCCGCGACCGCCTGCTGCGCGCCCGCGAAGAACTGCGGGGTCGTCATGACGACGTCGTTGCCGGCCTTGACGGCGGCGGCGGCCGCGTGCGCGTAGTCGGGCTGGATCTGCTGCTCCCAGACCATGCGACCGACGTTGTCCCAGTCGGTCACGAGCGTGCCGGTGTAGCCCCACTCGCCGCGCAGGACGTCGGTCAGCAGCCAGTCGTTGACGGTGATCGGCGTGCCGTCCATCGACTGGTAGCCGAGCATGAACGTCGCGCAGCCCTCGCGCGCGACGCGCTCGAACGGCGGCAGGAACCACGCGCGCAGCTTGCGCCGGGAGATGTCGGCCTCGGTGGCGTCGCGCCCGCCCTGCGTCTCGGAGTAGCCCGCGAAGTGCTTGGCGGTCGCGAGGATCGCGGTGGGGTCGGTCAGGCCGTCACCCTGGTAGCCGCGGACCATCGCGGACGCGAGCTCGCCGATGAGGAACGGGTCCTCGCCGAACGTCTCGGACACGCGACCCCAGCGCAGGTCGCGCGCGATGCAGAGCACGGGCGAGAACGTCCAGTGGATGCCGGTGGCGGCGACCTCGACCGCGGTGATCCGCGCGGCCCGCTCGACGAGCTCGGGGTCCCAGGACGCGGCCATGCCGAGCTGGGTGGGGAAGATGGTCGCGCCCTCGTAGAAGGAGTGGCCGTGGATGCAGTCCTCGGCGACGAGCAGCGGGATCCGCAGGCGTGTCCGGGCCGTGACCTCGTGCGCCTCGCGCACGAGCGCGGGAGAGGTGTGCAGGATCGAGCCGACGTGGACGTCCTCGATGAGCTGACGCACGCCGTCGCGCGAGTCGAGCTGCATCATCTGGCCGACCTTCTCCGGCAGCGTCATGCGGCCGACGAGGTCGGCGACGCGCGTGGCGACGGGCAGCGTCGGGTCGACGTACGCGGGCCCGGCCGTCTGCTCGACGGGCACTGCTGCGGTCTCGTGGGGTGCAGTCACGACGGAGTCCTTACGACGACGATCACGGCGACGGTGGCGTGGGCGGGCGTCCGGTCCGGAGCACGTGCAGGCGGCTTCGCAGCGCGTGCGGGAGCGGTTCCACACCCGGGGCGAGCCTAGCCCAGAATCACTTACCGCACGGTAGGTGTCTGGTCGTGCGGAGCGGCAGCCGCGTGGTCGGCGTCCGGACGCGGCGCAGGGTGGTGACGCCGTCGGCGCCGTGCCGGTGGCACCTTCAGCCGCCGGGCTGGTCGTCGGTCTCGTCGGTCTCGTCGCTCCCGTCGGCGCTGTCGGCCGTGCCGGGCCCCGCGGGCGCCGCGGTGCCGTCGGAGACGGGGTCGAGGACGAAGAGGTAGAGCTCTCGGCCGGCGCGCTGCGCGTAGGCCTCGTACCCCGGCCAGATCGCGCGCATGCGCGGCAGCAGACGGTCGACCTCGTCCGGCCCGGCGACCCGCGCGACGACGGGCGTCGTCGCGCCCCGCACGGTGACCTGCGCGTGCGGGTCCGCGAGCAGGTTGAGCGCCCACGCGGGGTGGTGCGCCTGGCCCCAGTTGGACGCGAGCACCACCCACGAGCCCCCGTCGACGGCGTGCAGCAGGACGACCTCGCGGGGCTCGCCCGAGCGGCGACCGGTCGTGGTGAGGACGAGCTGCGGCAGGTGGGCGCGGCCCAGCACCGTCCATCGGCCGTCGGTCGCGCGCTGCAGGCGCCGGTCGAGCCGGGACGTCGCGCGGCCGAGGGCCGCGAACCAGCGAGTGCGCGCGGCGCGGCGCGCGAGGTCGGTCGGGTTCACGCGACGCATTGTGCCGGTGCGCCCCGACTCCGCGCTCACCGTGCGAGAGGTCGTCGTGCGCCGCACGGCGAGTCCCCGGCTCCCGCGCGCGCGAGCCCGCCTCCTGCGCGCGGGAGAACTGGCCGTTCACCGCGCGCGGGAGCCTGTCGGAGACGAGGATGACCGCGACAGGTGCGGGCGGCGTGGCAGGCATGTATCGGGCGTGTAGCGGGCGTGTTACGGGCCCTTAACACATCTCGCGGGCCGCGGCCGCCGATTTGACGCGGTCTGGACAGGGTTCCCGCTGGAGGAAGGGCATATTTCTGGACGAACTTCCGTCGCGGTCTCACATGGTGAGACTTACTGGTCAGTATCAATCGGGTAACGATCGGCCCCTGCGAGCCGACGGACCCACTTTGCCCGATTTGGCTTGACTAACGTTGCACGCAACCTTGGTGGGTCCGCCGCCCGGTCGCGCCCGGTGCTCGTCATCCGGAGTGCTCGGCGGGACCCGCCACCTTCATTCAGGAGGATCAATTGAGGATCACCCGTAAGGCCGCACTGGCTGCGGTCGCCGCCGTGAGCGCCCTGTCGCTCGCCGCGTGCTCGAGCGACGGCACCGCCGACGACGACGCGACCAAGGACGACAACGCCGGGATCAGCCAGGACAGCTCGGTCAACATCGCGTGGAACCAGCCGTTCTACTCGGCCAACGGCACGAGCATGACCGGCAACGCGACGGCGAACAACGTCATCCTGTACATGCTCAACGCAGGCTTCAACTACTACGACGAGGACCTGAACCTGGTCCAGGACACGTCGTTCGGCTCGTACGAGAAGCTGTCGGACGACCCGCTGCAGATCAAGTACACGTTCGCCGACACCGCGCAGTGGTCCGACGGCACGCCGGCCGGCCCGGCCGACCTCCTCCTCGAGTGGGCCGCCCAGAGCGGCAAGTACACCAACGTCGAGGCCGTGACCGACCCCGAGACGGGTGAGATCACCAACCAGGCCGAGCTGGACGCGGGCGTCTACTTCGACGCCGCGAGCCCGGCCATGGCGCTCGTCACGCAGGTCCCCGAGGTCGACGGCAAGTCGATCACGCTGACCTACGACAAGCCGTTCGCCGACTGGGAGACGGCCATCTCGATGAACCTGCCGGCCCACGTGGTCGGTCAGCGCGCCCTCGCGATCGAGGACGGCGTCGAGGCCCAGGACGCCGTCATCAAGGCGATCCAGGACAACGACAGCGCGTCGCTGTCGAAGATCGCGAAGGTCTGGAGCACCGACTTCAACTTCGCGCAGATGCCGGCCGACGCCGACAAGAACCTCCTCGTGACCTCCGGTGCGTACACCATCACGGAGTTCGTGAAGGACCAGTTCATCACCCTGACGGCGAACCCCGACTACAAGGGTGACCACAAGGCCGCGATCAACAAGGTCACGGTCCGCTACAACGGCGACCCGATGGGTCAGGTCCAGGCGCTGCAGAACGGTGAGGTCGACCTCATCAACCCGCAGGCCACGGCCGACCTCCTGACGGCGGTCCAGAAGCTCGACGGTGTCGAGGTCGCGACCGGCGCCGAGGGCACCTACGAGCACGTCGACCTGCAGTTCGCCAACGGCGGCCCGTTCGACCCGGCCACCTACGGCGGCGACGCCGACAAGGCGCACAAGGTCCGCGACGCGTTCCTCAAGACGATCCCGCGTCAGGACATCGTCGACAAGCTCATCACGCCGCTCGACCCCACGATGACCACGACGCGTGACTCGTACACGGTGGTCCCCGGCTCGCCGATGTACGACGGCATCGTCGCTGGCAACGGTCAGGCCGAGGCGTACGGCGAGGTCGACATCGACGGCGCCAAGGCGCTGCTCGCCGAGGCCGGCGCCGCCAACCCGACGGTCCGCGTGCTGTTCGACCCGAACAACACGCGCCGCACCAACCAGTTCGAGCTGATCAAGGCGTCCGCCGCCGAGGCCGGCTTCAACGCGGTTCCCTACGAGGTCCAGACCGACTGGGGCACGGACCTGTCGAACGCGACCGACTTCTACGACGCGGCCCTGTTCGGCTGGCAGTCGACCTCGACGGCCGTGACCGAGTCGGACGCGAACTACCGCACCGGCGCCACGAACAACTTCTACGGCTACTCGAACGCGACGGTCGACGCCGAGTTCGACAAGCTCCAGGTCGAGACCGACCCGGCCGAGCAGGAGAAGATCCTGACCGCGGTCGAGGCCGAGCTCGTCAAGGACGCGTTCGGTGTCACGATCTTCCAGTTCCCCGGCGTCACCGCCTGGAACCCCGCGAAGATCGGCAACGTCTCGAAGCTGACGATCGCTCCGACGATCTTCTACGGCTTCTGGAACTGGACGGCCGGAGAGGCTGCCTCGGAGTGACACACGTGACACCCGCCTTCCCGACGAGATGCCGGGAAGGCGGGTGTCGCCGGCCTGTGACTCCTGCTCAGGGCGCTGGGAGCACCATCCCAGCGCCCTGAGCGCGTGCACGACCGGATACAACCGGACCGCGCCAGCGGGGCTACTATCCCCAGGACCGCGGTGCACCGACCAAGAGGTAGCCCACCCGTGCTGAGATTCCTCATCCGCCGGCTTCTAGCCGGCCTAGCCACGCTGTTCGTGGCCCTATTTCTGATGTACCTGTTGGTCGCCGCGGCGATCGACCCCTTGAAGGACCTGCGTGAGAGCACCGCTGTCAACAAGGAACAGCAGATGGCTGCGCGCACCGAGCTGCTCAGTCTCGACACCAGTCCCGTCATCCGCTTCTTCCAGTGGGTCGGGGACGTGCTCCAGGGCGACCTGGGTGTCTCGTGGCGCACCGGCGAGTCGGTGAGCTCACTGATCGGCCACGCGATCATCTCCACGCTGCAGCTCGTGACCGCGGCGACGTTCCTGTCGCTGCTGCTCGGCATCACCGTCGGGATCGTCAGCGCGCTGCGGCAGTACGCGACGTTCGACTACCTGATCATCTTCCTGTCGTTCCTGCTGTACTCGCTGCCCTCGTTCTGGGTCGCGGTGATGCTCAAGCAGTGGGGCGCGATCGGGTTCAACGACTTCCTGCGCGACCCGAACCTGGCGTGGGCGACGATCGCCGTCGTCGGGATCGGCATGGGCGTGCTGTGGATGCTCGCGATCGGTGGCTCGGTGCGCCGTCGCAGCCAGGTGTTCCTGATCGGTGCCGCCGCGACGATCGGCATGCTCGCCTACCTGCAGCTGTCGAACTGGTGGCTCGAGCCCAAGATCGGCCCGATCCTGCTGCTCGTCATCGGCGGTGCCGTGGCGTTCGCGATCGTCGGCGTGTTCGCGGGCCTGCAGAACCGCCGGGCGCTGTGGACGGCGCTGACGGTCGTCGTGATCGGGTTCGTCCTGTACTTCCCGATGCAGACCGTGTTCAAGGGCGACGCGTTCGGCGTCGACGGCGAGGGCGCGTTCTGGATCCTCGTCGGGCTCGCGGTCGTCACCGGCGTCATCGGCTGGGTCGTCGGTCGCCTGTACGGCGGGCCGGACTGGGGCGTGTCGGCGAAGTCCGGCGTCGCGGTCGCGCTCGTGATGGGCGCCCTGATCTTCGTCGACAAGGTCATGCAGGTGTGGCCGCCGTACTCGAAGGCGCTCGGCGGACGGCCGATCCCCACGTTCGGCGACCAGACGCCCGGCCTCGGCGGCAACTACTGGGTGCAGGTGCTTGACGCCTTCACCCACTTGATCCTGCCGACCGCGACACTCGTGCTCATCGCGTTCGCCGCGTACACGCGGTACTCGCGGTCGAGCATGCTCGAGGTGATGAACCAGGACTACATCCGTACCGCGCGCGCCAAGGGCCTGCCGGAGCGGGTCGTCGTCGTGCGGCACGGGTTCCGCAATACGCTGATCCCGCTCGCGACCATCGTGCCGATCGACGTCATCACGCTCATCGGCGGTGCGGTCATCACCGAGGCCGTGTTCGCGCGACCCGGCATGGGTCAGCTGTTCGTGCACGCGCTCGGCGAGGCCGAGCAGGACACAGTGATGGCCTACCTGCTGATCACGGCCTCGCTCGCCATCATCGCCAACATCGTCGCTGACATCATCTACGCGGTGATCGACCCGAGAATCCGGTTGGACGCATGAGCACCTCTCCTGACCCCCAGCTGCCCGCCGACCGCAACGAGCGGACCGAGAACGAGATCGAGCTCAAGGACGTCGTCGGACTGTCCCAGGGCGAGATCGTCCGTCGCCGGTTCTTCCGGCACAAGGGCGCGATGGCCGGCCTCGGCCTGCTCATCGCGGTCGTCCTGCTCGCCTTCACGTCTGTGGGCTTCGGTCCGGTTCCCGGGTGGTGGAAGTACACCGGCTACGAGACCAACCTCGACGTCGTGAACCCCGGTGGCGCGCCCACCTTCACGCTGCCGAGCTGGCTCGGCGGCGAGGGTTTCGCGATCGGTGCGCACCCGTTCGGCCAGGACGAGCTCGGGCGCGACCTGTTCGCGCGCGTCATGCACGGCGTGCAGACCTCGCTCATGGTCATGGTGATCATCGGCCTGGTCGCGTGCGGCATCGGCGTGCTCGTCGGCTCGCTCGCGGGCTTCTTCCGCGGCCGCCTCGACACGCTCCTCATGCGCACGACGGACCTGTTCATCACGGTCCCGACGATCGTGATCGGCGCCGTGATCGGCAAGCTCGCCGGCCAGGTGTCCGGGGTGCTGTTCGCGGTCTCGCTCGGCCTGGTGCTGTGGACCAGCCTCGCGCGCCTGGTGCGTGGCGAGTTCCTCGCGCTGCGTGAGCGGGAGTTCGTCGACGCCGCGCGCGTCGCGGGCGCGAGCAGCCAGCGGATCATCTTCAAGCACATCCTGCCCAACGCGATCGGCACGATCATCGTGAGCACCACGCTGCTCATGAGCTCGGCGATCCTGCTCGAGACCGCGCTGTCCTACCTGGGCTTCGGCATCCAGCCGCCGACGATCTCGCTCGGCCAGCTCATCCAGCAGTACCAGGAGGCGTTCTCGACGCGGCCCTGGCTGTTCTGGTGGCCGGGTCTGTTCATCGTGGTCATCGCGCTGACCGTCAACTTCATCGGCGACGGCCTGCGTGACGCGTTCGACCCGCGCCAGAAGCGGATCCCGTCCGAGCGCAAGATGGCCAAGGCTCTCGCCGCGGCCGAGGCGCGGACCACGACCATGCCGCCGCACATCGACGGCCGCAACGTGGGCATGGGCCCGGGCGCGGCCTGACCGCCATGACGACCAGCACCGTGCGCGTGACCCCGGCTCCGGCCGGGGTCACCGCCGCGCGCTCAGGCCGCGAGCACGAGAACGCTCGCGGCCAGCAGGACGAGCGTCGCGCCGAGCAGGCGCGCGTGCCAGGCCCGTGCGACGTGCACGGCGCCGGTCGCCACGGCGGACTCGGCGCGATCGAGGTGTCCCGCGCGAGCGAGCACGGCGTGCCGGTCCACGATCGCGCGCAGTGTGTCCTCGGCCGTGCCGTCGACACGCTCGTCGTCGGCCGGCAGTGCGGGCGCCGCCGGTCCGCGGCGGCTCAGCCAGCGCGCGGAACCGCTGCTGCGGGCCGGGGCCCAGGCCTCGACCGCACCGTCGGTCGTCTCGATCCGCAGGCTGAACCGCACCTCGGCGTCACGGTACGTCGGCCAGGGGATCACAGCCGTGCGCCAGACGTTGCGCACGGTGATGCCCCCGTCGGACACCTCGACCTCGGGGCGCCAGTACGCCGCCCAGAGCAGCAGCACCAGCAGACCGGTGACCGGCAGCGCGCGCAGCGCGGCCGCCAGACCGTCGGTCGCGGCGATCGACGCCACAGCGACGACACCGGCCGCACCGGCCGCGACGGTCAGCCACCGTCCGTACCTCGACGAGAACCTCAGCGTGGGACCCACCCCGCCATGCTCCCAGACCAGCAGGTGAGCGCGGCCCTGACCGGGCGCCGCCACCTGACCCCGGAAGGATCCTGACCGTGGCCATCGACACCACCGACGCGCCGACTCCCGCCGACACGAGCGCTCCCGTGCTCGAGGTCCGCGACCTCGGCGTCGACTTCTACGTGGACGGCACGTGGTACCCCGCGGCCCAGGGCGTCTCCTACGACGTGCGGCCCGGCGAGGTGCTCGCGATCGTCGGCGAGTCCGGCTCGGGCAAGACGCAGTCGTCCATGGCGCTCATGGGCCTGCTGCCGCCGAACGGTCGCGCCCGCGGCTCGGCGAAGCTCGGCGACCGTGAGCTCATCGGCATGTCGGCCTCGAAGCTGCGACGCATCCGCGGCCGCGAGGTCGCGATGATCTTCCAGGAGCCGATGACGGCCCTGAACCCGGTCTTCACCATCGGGTTCCAGATCGTCGAGACGCTGCGCACGCACTTCGAGATGGGTCCGGCCGAGGCGCGTGCGCGCGCGCTCGAGCTGCTCACGCTCGTCGAGATCCCCGACCCCGAGGTCCGGATCGACTCCTACCCCCACCAGCTCTCGGGTGGTCAGCGTCAGCGCGCGATGATCGCGCAGGCGCTCGCGTGCGACCCGAAGCTCCTGCTGGCCGACGAGCCGACCACGGCGCTCGACGTGACCGTCCAGGCCGAGATCCTCAAGCTCATGCGCGACCTGCGCGAGCGCATCGACTCGGGCATCGTCCTCATCACGCACGACATGGGCGTGGTGGCGGACATGGCCGACAAGATCCTCGTGATGAAGGACGGCCAGGTCGTCGAGCAGGGTGAGGCGCGCGAGCTGTTCGCCCGCCCGCAGCACCCGTACACGATCAAGCTTCTGGACGCCGTCCCGCACCTGGGCCGCAGCGCCGAGGCGGCGGCGGCCGAGCGGGCGGGCACGGCGCCGGCGACCTCGACGGCGTCGGCCGAGGACCGTCCGCTGGTCCTGGACGCGCAGGACGTCGTGATCGAGTACCCCGGGCGCCGGCGCACGCCCGCGTTCCGGGCGGTGGACGGCGTGAGCCTCCAGATCCGCAAGGGTGAGGTCGTCGGTCTCGTCGGCGAGTCGGGCTCGGGCAAGACCACCGTGGGCCGCGCGATCGTCGGCCTGCTGCCCGTCACGAGCGGCAAGCTCAGCATCGTCGGCCAGGACATGGTCGGCGCGTCGATGCGCGACCTCAAGCCGCTGCGCACCAAGGTCGGCATCGTCTTCCAGGACCCGGGCAGCTCGCTCAACCCGCGGCTGCCGATCGGCGAGTCGATCGCCGAGCCCCTGCTGCTGCACCGAGGCGTCAAGGGCCAGGAGATGCAGCGCGCCGTCGAGCGGCTGCTCGACCAGGTCCAGCTGCCGCGCGCCATGCGCAACCGCTACCCGCACGAGCTCTCGGGCGGGCAGCGCCAGCGTGTCGGCATCGCCCGCAGCCTCGCGCTCGAGCCGCAGCTCCTGGTCGCCGACGAGCCGACGTCCGCGCTCGACGTCTCGGTGCAGGCGACGGTCCTCGAGCTGTTCCAGGAGCTGCAGCGCGAGCACGGGTTCGCGTGCCTGTTCATCAGCCACGACCTCGCGGTCGTCGAGATGCTCTCGGACCGCATCGCGGTGATGCACAACGGCAAGCTCGTCGAGGTGGGCGAGACCGCGCAGGTCGTCAACCACCCCGTCGACCCGTACACGCAGCGTCTGCTCGCGGCGGTGCCGGTGCCGGACCCCGAGGCGCAGCAGGAGCGCCGCGAGGCGCGCGACGCGCTCCTCGAGGCCCAGCGTCTCGAGCTCGCGCGTGACGAGGCGCACCAGGCGCACGAGGCGACGCGTCGCGAGATCCACGAGATCTCCGAGGTCGACAACGAGCGCGAGGCGGGGCGCGGCTTCTGACGGTCCCGACGGTGCCCGGCGCGGGCGGGGGGTGAGCGTGGCACGACGACCGGTCACGCAGCGTGTTGCCCTCGCCGCGGCCGTCGCCGTGGGCTTCGCCGCGCTCGTCGGCTGCACCGGTGACCCCGCGCCGCTGCCCTCGCTGACGGGCGGCGTGGTCGTGGCGGTCGACGTGCCGTTCGCCTCGCTCAACGCCGCGACTCCCCGTGGCCGGGCCCCCGGCTCGGTCCTCGTGCGCTCGCTCGTGCAGGACGGCTTCGTCTCGCTCGACGCCGGGGGCCGGGCCGTGCCCGACGAGGGGTTCGGCACGGTCGAGAAGCTCGCGGACGACCCGCTCACGGTCCGCTACACGCTCGCGCGCACCGCGACCTGGTCCGACGGCGTACCGGTGACCGCGGCCGATCTGCTGCTCGAGTGGGCGGCGCGCTCAGGTTCGCTCGACGACGTGGTGCCCGAGCTGGGCGACGACGGCGAGGTGGTCAACGGTGACGCGCTCGACTCGGGCGTCGCATTCGCCGCGACCTCGCGCGCGCTCGTGCACGCCCAGTCCATCCCGACGGTCGACGACGAGGGTCGCGTGACGGTCGTCTACGCGCGGCCCGTGCCGGACTGGCAGGTCGCGCTCGACGTCAACCTCCCCGCGCACGTGCTCGGCAGGGAGGCGCTCGGTGTCGAGGACGACGTGCAGGCGGCACAGGCCGTCGTCGCCGCGCTCACCGCGCCCGCCGACCACCACGACGACCTGAGCGCGCTGTCCCGCGCGTGGCGCACCGCCTACGACGACGACGCCCTCGCGGCGGCGGCCGGCGTCGCCGTCACCACCGGGCCGTACGCGGTGTCGAAGGTGCTGCCGGACCAGCGGGTCGAGCTCGTGCGCAACGAGCAGTACACCGGCTCGCGCCCCGCCCGGTTCGACTCGCTCGTCGTGCGGTCCGACGTGCACCCCCTCGACCAGGTGACGGCGCTGCGGGACGGTGAGGTCGACGTGGTCGCGCCGGTCGCGACGGCGGACGTGCGGGAGGCGCTCGACGACGCGGGGGCGCGGGTCGTCGCCGGTGGCGACGCGGTGTGGCAGCTCGTCGCGCAGGTCGCTCCCGGGGCAGTGCTGGCCGCGCAGGGCACCGACCCCGACCACGTGACTGCGGACGACGTGGCGCGCGCGGCGCAGGTGCGGCGTGCGCTGTGGGGCTCCGTGCCGCGCGAGCAGGTGGTCGACGAGGTGGTCGCACCGCTGTGGCCGCAGGCGGAGGTCGAGCAGTCGGTGCTCGCGACGGTCGGGGCGGGCGCCGGGGGAGCGGTCGACACGCGGACGGCGGACGTCGCCGGCGCGCGCGACGCGCTCGACGGGGCGCAGGTCACGACGCCTGTCGCGGTGCGGCTGCTCGCCAACACGGTCGACCCGCTGCGTGCGCACGTCGTCGACCTCGTGACCGCGCAGGCGCACGAGGCGGGGTTCGAGGTCGTCGCCGCGACGTCCGACCCGGCCACCGCGCTGTGGGCGGAGCCCGGCACCTGGGACGTCGCGCTCGTGCCGACCGTGCAGGACGAGCTGCCGGTCGCCTCGCTCGTCGAGCGGTGGGGGACCGACGGCGCGAGCAACGTGACCGGCTGGTCGGACGCCGCGACGGACGAGGCGGTCGCCGCGCTCGCCGCACAGCTGGACCCTGCCGCGCTGCCGGACGGCGAGGCCGCGCTCGCCGCGCGTCTCGTCGAGGCAGGTGCGCTGACGTCGCTCGTGCGCGCACCGGCCCTGACGGCGACGCGCGTCGAGGCGCTCGCGGGCCGTCCCGATGTCGGCGCGGTGCCGCTGCTCCAGCTCGCGCGCGCCGACCTCACCGACTGGTGGGCCTGGGCGAGCGCGTAGCTGACGCGTACGTCACACCCCGCGATGCGGGGTGAGCGAGTAAGATCGATCGGCGCCGCCGTCGGCGCGCACCCCCACACCCTGATTCGAGAAGAGCCCGCATGCCCTCGTCCGTCTCCGGTACGGCAGTCCGCGCCGACCTGCGCAACGTCGCGATCGTCGCGCACGTCGACCACGGCAAGACCACGCTCGTCGACGCCATGCTCTGGCAGTCGGGCGCGTTCGGCGCTCACGACCACGTCGACGAGCGCGCGATGGACTCCGGCGACCTCGAGCGCGAGAAGGGCATCACGATCCTCGCGAAGAACACCGCGGTGCTCTACCGGGGTCCGGCGGCGATCGCGGCGGGCCAGACCGACGGCGTGACGATCAACGTGATCGACACCCCCGGTCACGCCGACTTCGGCGGCGAGGTCGAGCGTGGCCTGTCGATGGTCGACGGCGTCGTCCTGCTGGTCGACTCCTCCGAGGGTCCGCTGCCGCAGACGCGGTTCGTGCTGCGCAAGGCGCTCACCGCGCAGCTGCCGGTGATCCTCGTCGTGAACAAGGTCGACCGCCCCGACGCGCGGATCGACGAGGTCGTCCACGAGGCGACCGACCTGCTCCTCGGCCTCGCCTCGGACCTGCACGAGGAGGTCCCCGACCTGGACCTCGACTCGATCCTCGACGTGCCGGTCGTCTACGCCTCGGCGAAGGCCGGCCGTGCGTCGCTGACCCAGCCGGCCGACGGCGCCCTGCCGGACAGCGAGGACCTCGAGCCCCTGTTCGCGACCATCCTCGAGAAGATCCCCGCGCCGACGTACGAGGAGGGCGCGCCCCTGCAGGCGCACGTCACGAACCTCGACGCGTCGCCGTTCCTCGGCCGCCTCGCGCTCCTGCGCGTCTTCAACGGGACGCTGCGCAAGGGGCAGACCGTCGCGTGGGCCCGGCACGACGGCAGCCTGCAGAACGTCCGGATCACCGAGCTGCTCGAGACCAAGGCGCTCGACCGCGTGCCCACCGACTCGGCGGGCCCCGGTGACATCGTCGCCGTCGCGGGCATCGAGGACATCACGATCGGCGAGACGCTGACCGACCCGGACGACCCGCGCCCGCTGCCGCTGATCACGGTCGACGACCCGGCGATCTCGATGACCATCGGCATCAACACGAGCCCGCTCGCGGGCAAGGGCGGCAAGGGGCACAAGGTCACCGCGCGCCAGGTCAAGGACCGCCTCGACAAGGAGCTCGTCGGCAACGTCTCGCTGCGCGTCGTCCCCACCGAGCGTCCCGACGCGTGGGAGGTGCAGGGCCGTGGCGAGCTCGCCCTGGCGATCCTCGTCGAGCAGATGCGCCGTGAGGGCTTCGAGCTGACGGTCGGCAAGCCGCAGGTCGTCACGCGCACGATCGACGGCAAGGTCCACGAGCCCATGGAGCGCATGACGATCGACGTCCCCGAGGAGTACCTCGGCGCGGTCACGCAGCTCCTCGCGCAGCGCAAGGGCCGCATGGAGACCATGAGCAACCACGGCACCGGCTGGGTCCGCATGGAGTTCGTCGTCCCGGCGCGCGGCCTGATCGGCTTCCGCACGCGGTTCCTCACCGACACGCGCGGCACCGGCATCGCGTCCTCGATCGCCGAGGGCTACGAGCCGTGGGCCGGTCCCATCGAGACGCGCCTCAACGGCTCGCTCGTCGCCGACCGCGCGGGCGTCGCGACACCGTTCGCCATGCTCAACCTGCAGGACCGCGGCACGTTCTTCGTCGAGCCGACGTCCGAGGTGTACGAGGGCATGGTCGTCGGCGAGAACGCGCGCAACGAGGACATGGACGTGAACATCGCCAAGGAGAAGAAGCTCAACAACATCCGCTCGTCGACGGCGGAGTCGTTCGAGAACGTCGTCCCGCCGCGCAAGCTGACGCTCGAGGAGTCGCTCGAGTTCGCGCGCGAGGACGAGTGCGTCGAGGTGACGCCGGAGGTCGTGCGGATCCGCAAGGTCGTGCTCGACCAGACGGAGCGCGCGCGGATCTGGTCGCGCACCAAGAAGGGCTGACGTGAGCTCGTCGTCGGGGCAGCGGTCCGGTGGCCTGCTGGCCGTCCACGCCCACCCCGACGACGAGACGCTCGCCACCGGGTCGCTGCTCGCGACCTGGGCCGCCGCGGGTCGGCCCGTGACCCTGGTGACCTGCACGCGCGGCGAGCGGGGCGAGGTCATCGGTGCCGCGCTCGCGCACCTGGAGGGTGACGGACCGGCGCTCGCGGCGCACCGCGAGACCGAGCTGGCGGCCGCGACGGCCGCGCTGGGCGTCACCGACCACCACCTCCTCGACACCCTGCCCGGCTGGACCGGGGGCCGCCTCGAGGACTCCGGCATGGCCTGGGCCGACGAGGGACGCCGCGCAGTCGCCGCCCCCGACGCCGTCGCTGCCGGCACGGCGTTCTCGGTGCGCCCGCTCGACGAGCTCGCTGCGCCGCTCGCGGCGCTCCTCCTCGACCGTCGGCCCGACGTGGTCGTGACGTACGAGCCCGGCGGCGGGTACGGCCACCCCGACCACGTGCGGGCGCACGAGGTCGCGCACCGGGCCGTCGAGCTCGCGGCACTGGCCGGCGAGCCGTACTCGGTCCCCGTCGTGCTGTGGGCCGCGCAGGGCCGCACGCGCGCGCAGGCCGCACGCCGGGCGCTGCGGGCCGTGGGAGCCGACCTCGACGGACTGACCGCCCCGGCGGACGACGACGTGTTCGCGTCCGTCGTCGTGCCCGACGACGAGATCGCGCTCGAGGTGGACGTCGCGCCCGTGCGGGACGCGGTCCTCGCCGCCCTGCGCGCGCACGCGACGCAGGTGCAGGGCGTCGAGCCGGTCGAGGGCGACGCCGCGCTCGTCGGGCGGTACGCGCTCAGCCTGGGACTCGCCGAGCCGGTGCTCCCCGTGGAGCAGTACCGCGTGGCGGTCCCGGACGGGCTGCGCGGCGCGCGTGAGCCCCTGCCGGACCTGGGCTGGCCCGCAGGGGTCCGGCCGGTAGCCTGACGCCGTGCAGCCGCTGACCCCGCAGACCTTCGTGCGGGCCTTCCTCGCCTTCCTCCTCGGTGTCGTGATCGGCGCGCTCGGGACCGTCGTGCATCGCGGCCTGCCCCCCTGGGGACTGCTCGCCGCGCTCGCCCTGGTCCTCGCCGCGACCGTCATGGTGCGCGCGTGGGGTGGCTGGACCGCCTACGTCGGGATCGCGGGCGGCGTGTTCCTCGCAGTCCAGGTGCTCACGCAGACGGGGCCCGGGGGCGACGTGCTGATCCCGGCGGGCGACAACGTGAACTCGCCCTGGCTGGGCGGGGCCTGGATCGGGGGGTCGATCCTCGTGCTCGTCCTGGGTGCGCTCGCGCCGCGGAGGTGGTTCGACGACACCCCGCGCCCACCGCGCCCACCGCGCGCGTCCGAGAGCACCGACGGCGCGGCGTGACCGCGACCAAGGACGAGTTCCGCGGGGCCGTCGCCGCGCTGCCCGGGGGCGTCGCCGTCGTCACGACGACGTGGCGCCGGACGGTCTGGGCGATGACCGTGAGCTCGGCGTCCTCGGCGTCGCTCGAGCCCCCGCTCCTGCTGTTCTGCGTGCACTCCGACGCGCGCCTGCGCGACGCCCTCGACGAGGTCGACACGTGGACCGTGAGCGTGCTCGGCGCGGGCCAGGGCCCCGTCGCCGACTGGCTCGCCTCGCCCGGCCGTCCGGCCGTCGACCAGCTGGCCCGCGTCCCGCACCACGCGGCGTCCGTCGCGTCGGGCGTGCGTCTCGACGGGGCGGCTGCGTGGTTCGAGTGCCGCACGCTCGCGCTGCACGGCGCGGGCGACCACGACGTCGTCGTCGGCGAGGTGCTCGTGGCGGAGCGCGGCGCCGCCGACGCGGGCGGGTTGGTGCACCTGGACGGGCGACTGCGCGACGTACGCTGAGGCTCGCCCGTCACGCGACGCGACTGGGTCGTGGACGCGGCGTGGAGCGCACGTGCAGGGGTCGGGCAGACCTCTCACCTGCGGCGCCACGGGCGCGCGCGTGCGCGTGGCTCGGCGCTGCGCACCGTAGAATTGCCGGGCGCAACACGACCGAGCAGGGGAAGCGATGACCGACCGTACCGACGTCGACAGCCCGGACCACGACGAGCCGTCGAAGCCAGCGTCCGGCGACGAGGTCGTCTGGCCGGTATGGGGCGCGGGGGAGCGCCGCGCGGCGCTGCACGACGAGACCCGGCAGATCCCGGTCGTCACCGAGGCGGCGCCGCCCGCCGACGAGCCCACGGCGCCCACCGAGGCGTCGGCCGAGCGGGCTCCCGACGAGCCCGTCGCCGCTGACGAGCCTGCCGTCGACGAGACGACCGCCGACGAGCCAGCCGTCGACGAGACGACCGCTGAGGAGCCTCCCGTCGACGAGACGACCGCTGAGGAGCCTCCCGTCGACGAGCCTTCCGTTGACGAGTCGACCGCCGACGAGCCTGCCGCGGACGAGCCCGACGAGCCTGCCGTTGTCGAGACGAACGCGGACGAGGTCGCCGACGAGGCGCCGTCCGACGAGCCCGAGCACGCGGAGCCCGCAGCCGACGAGCACCCGTCCGACGAGCCTGCCGTTGTCGAGACGAACGCGGACGAGGTCGCGCGGGACGCGGCTTCGGTCGACGAGGCATCCGCCCACGAGACCGCGTCCGATGAGGCGGCTGACACGGTGGCGTCCGACACGGTGGCGTCCGACACGGTGGCGTCCGACACGGTGGCGTCCGATACTTCGGCGTCCGAGGAGGTCACCGACGAGCCTGCGTCCGCGGAGGCTGAGCCCGAGCCCGCCTCCGTGGAGATCGCCGACGAGCCCGCGCCTGGGGTCACCGGCGAGACCGTGAGCGGCGCTTCCTCGGCCCCGAGCGAGGACGTGGCGCCTGACGCACCGGAGCAGGTCGCACCGCGGTCCGATGATCAGCGCGCCGAGCCGTCCGTCGTCGAACCGGTCGAGCCGACCGAGTCCGCCGCCCCCGAGGCCGCCGAGCCTGTCGCCGGCACGGACGAGAGCACGACCGAGCCGTCCGCCCAGGCGCTCGCCGCTGAGGCGACCCCCTCCGCGGAGTCCGTGGCCGCCGCTGAGACGTCCGTCTCGGCCGACGAGGCCGGATCCGAGGCTCCCGCAGCGGTCACCGACGAGCCCGCCGCGACGACTCCGCGCGCAGCCGAGACGGTGGTGATGGCGCCGGCGACTGACGAGACGGTGGTCATGGCACCGACCGTCGACGAGACGGTCGTGACCACGCCCCAAGCTCGGACCGCTCCGGCCGGACCTGCGGCGGCAGCCGCCCCCGCGCCGGTCACCCCCGCTCCCGCAGCCCAAGCCCCCGCGGTGCAGCAGCCCGTGGTGCAGCAGCCCACGGGCGGGGTCGCTCCCGGTGCGGTGCCCGAGCGGTCGTCGGTGCTGCCCGGTCGTGCGGACCGCACGAGCGTGCTGCCGGCCGCCACGGCCGCGAGCCCTGCTCCGACGCCCGCTCCCGCACCGGCCGACCCGACGCAGCCGCTGCCCCCTGTGGGTCCGGCGCGCGTCACGGCGGGCGCCGTGCCGCAGACCCCGCGCGAGCCCTCGCCGTTCGACGCGTTCGAGCCCGAGGAGCGCGAGCGCCGCTGGCCGCGCCGCCTGCTGATCGGCGCGGGTGTGCTCGTCGTGCTCGGTGGCGCGTACGTGGGCGCGAGCTACGCGACTGCCGACCGCGTGCCGCGCGGTGCGTCGGTCGCGGGCGTCGACATCGGCGGGCGCTCG
>NZ_LFKW01000150.1:51078-62110 GCF_001040865.1 Cellulomonas sp. A375-1
GGCCCGGCTGGACGACGAGCTGTCGTCGTCGACGGGGACGACCGTCGCGGTCCAGGCGAACGACGTGCAGGCCACCCTCGAGCCGCAGACGGCGGGCCTGTCGTTCGACGCGCAGGCGACCGTCGACGGGCTCACGGGAGTCGACCTTGCCGACCCGCTGCGCCTGTGGCACCAGGTCGCGGGCCTGGGCGAGAGCGACCCGGTGACGCAGGTCGACGAGGCGAAGCTGACGGGTGCGCTCGAGGCGCTCGGGACGTCGCTCTCGCTCGCCCCGGTCGACGGCGCGGTGCTGTTCGTCGACGGCGGTGCGGTGCTCACCGACGCGGCCGAGGGCTGGGCGCTCGACGAGGACGCGGCGGCCGACGTCGTCGCGCGGGACTGGCTGGTCGCGGCGCAGCCGATCGTGCTGCCGACGCAGGTCGTCGAGCCGGCGATCACGCAGGCCGCGGCCCAGGCCGCGCTCGACGAGGTCGCGGAGCCGCTCGTCTCGGCGCCGATCTCGGTGACGGTCGCGGACAAGCTCGCGGTGCTGCAGCCCGCGACGCTCGCGGCCGCGGCCTCGATGCAGCCGGAGGACGGCCGGCTCGTCCTGCAGCTGGACGGCGAGGCACTCGCTCAGGAGGTCGTCGCGCAGCTGCCCGAGGGCGTGCTGACGTCGGCCTCGGACGCGCACTTCGAGTTCCAGGACGACAAGCCGGTGCTGGTCCCGGGCGAGCCCGGCACGACCGTCGCGGCCGACGACGTCGCGAGCGCGGTCGCCGCGGTCGCGGACGCGCAGGACCGCACGGCGGCCGTGGAGCTGTCGCAGACCGACCCGTCGGAGACGACGGAGGCGATGGAGAAGCTCGGGATCAAGGAGATCGTCTCCGAGTTCTCGACGCCGCTGACGAGCGAGCCGCGCCGCACCAAGAACATCGCGCAGGGCCTGGCGAACATCTCGGGCGTGCTCGTCCGCCCGGGTGAGACGTTCAGCCTGACGGACTCGCTGGGCCCGATCGACGGCGCGCACGGGTTCGTGCAGGCCGGTGCGATCGTCAACGGCGAGCACTCCGACGCGTGGGGCGGCGGGCTGTCGCAGGTGTCGACGACGACGTTCAACGCCGCGTACCTCGCGGGCATGGAAGACGTCGACCACACGCCGCACAGCGAGTGGTTCTCGCGGTACCCCGAGGGTCGTGAGGCGACCATCTTCACGGGCAGCATCGACATGAAGTGGAAGAACACCACGCCGTACGGTGCGCTCGTGCAGGGCTGGGTCTCGGGCGGTCGCGCGTACGTGCGGATCTGGGGCACCAAGTACTACACGGTCGAGTCGACGACGAGCGGGCGCTCGGGCGTCGTGCAGCCGTCGACCGTCTACTCCGACTCGAAGACCTGCTCGCCGCAGTCCGCGGGCAACCCCGGGTTCTCGGTGACGGTCACGCGCAAGCTCTTCCTCGACGGCAAGCTCGAGGAGACCACGTCGAACTCGTGGCGGTACAAGCCGCAGAACCGCGTGGTGTGCGGCGAGCCGCCGAAGAAGGACGACGAGGAGAAGGACTGACGCCCGGCGTCAGTGACGTCGTGCGCGCCGCTCCGGCGGCGGCGGGATGGGCTTCCACAGCACCACGTCGCCCCCGGAGATCCGGGCCGGCCCGTGCGACGTGTCGAGCGTCAGGCCGTCGTCGTCCACGTGCAGGACCACGCCGAGGACGTCGGTGAGGTGCGGCCCGTCCGGCGCCGGGTCCTGCAGGCGCCGGCGGACGACGACGCGCGTCCCGGCCGTCGCGTCCCGCCAGGACCGCGGAGTGGTCGAGGTCACGGCTCGTCCAGCCCGTCGCAGGGTGGACACCAGGTCGTGTGCGCGCGCATGTGGGGAATACTAGGGACGACCCGTCAAGTGGAGGACCTGCCGTGACGTATGTGATCGCTGAGCCTTGCGTGGACGTCAAGGACAAGGCGTGCATCGAGGAATGTCCCGTGGACTGCATCTACGAGGGCAAGCGGTCGCTGTACATCCACCCGGACGAGTGCGTGGACTGCGGGGCGTGCGAGCCGGTCTGCCCGGTCGAGGCGATCTACTACGAGGACGACGTCCCCGAGCAGTGGAGCGAGTACTACAAGGCCAACGTCGAGTTCTTCGACGACCTGGGCTCGCCCGGCGGTGCCGCGAAGATGGGTGAGATCGACAAGGACCACCCGATCATCGCGACGCTGCCGCTGCGCGTCCACGGTGACTGAGCCCGCATGGGCTTGCTGACCGGGGCGCTGCCGGACTTCCCCTGGGACACGCTGACGCCGTTCGCGCAGGTCGCGCGGGCTCACGAACGCGGGATCGTCGACTTGTCGGTCGGCACCCCGGTGGACCCGACGCCCGCGGTGGTGCGCGAGGCCCTCGTCGCGGCGGCTGACTCGCCGGGCTACCCGCAGACGCACGGCACGCCCGCGCTGCGGGAGGCGGTCGTGCGCTGGTTCGCGCGCCGCCGCGGCGTCGCAGGTCTCGACCCGGCCGGGGTCCTGCCGACGGTCGGCTCGAAGGAGCTCGTCGGGCTGCTGCCCTCCCTGCTCGGCCTGGGCGCTGGTGACGTCGTGCTGCACCCCGCGGTCGCGTACCCGACGTACGACGTGGGTGCGCGCCTCGCCGGCGCGAGCCCGCAGCCGTGCGCGGACCCCGCTGCCCGGCTCGCGGAGGGCTCCGGCGACGTCCGCCTGGTGTGGCTCAACTCGCCGGCGAACCCGCACGGCGCGGTGCTCGGCGTCGACGAGCTCGCGGCGGTCGTCGCGGCGGCGCGCGAGGCAGCGCGGCGGGACGGTCGGCCGGTCGTCGTCGCGTCCGACGAGTGCTACGCCGAGCTCGCCTGGGACGAGCCGTGGGTCCGCGAGGGCGTGCCGAGCATCCTCGACCCGCGCGTCACGGGCGGCGACGTGAGCGACCTGCTCGCGGTGTACTCGCTGTCGAAGCAGTCGAACCTCGCGGGGTACCGCGCGGCGTTCGTCGCGGGCGACCCGGCGCTCGTCGGCCGCCTGCTCGAGACGCGCAAGCACATCGGGATGATCGTGCCCGGTCCCGTCCAGGCCGCGATGACAGTCGCGCTCGA
Organism: Cellulomonas sp. A375-1; assembly: GCF_001040865.1. NCBI lineage: Bacteria > Bacillati > Actinomycetota > Actinomycetes > Micrococcales > Cellulomonadaceae > Cellulomonas > Cellulomonas sp. A375-1. The sequence continues at coordinate 54,156 of NZ_LFKW01000150.1, forward strand.
CGACGACGAGCACGTCGCGCAGCAGCGTGAGCGCTACCGCGCGCGACGCGTGCTGCTCCGCGCGGCGCTGCAGGACGCGGGCTACGTCGTCGACGAGTCGGCCGCGGGGCTGTACCTGTGGGTGCGGCCCGAGGGCGGGCAGGACTGCTGGCAGACCGTGGCCGACCTGGCCGGGCTCGGCATCCTCGTCGCGCCGGGCTCCTTCTACGGGCCCGCCGGCGCCGGGCACGTGCGCGTCGCGCTGACGGGCTCCGACGAGCTGATCGCGGAGGCCGCTGCTCGCCTGCGCGGCGCCTGACAGGATGGGGTGTGACTTGATTCACACCGGATCGGATCGTCCCAGGATTCGTCACCTGGTGTCGGCCGCAGGTACGGTCGACGAGGCCAACGGAGGCCTCTCCCGGCTGTCGAGCCGACGTCGGTGACGACTCGCGCGCAACCGCGCGCAGGTCCGTCGCAGGAAGGAACGCCATGTCCGAGACCCTCACCGCACCGGTCCAGCTGGTGGTGCACGGCCAGGCGAAGGACCTGCCGGTCGTCGCCGCTACCGAGGGCAACGACGGCGTGGTGGTCTCCACCCTGCTGCGGGACACCGGCCTGGTGACCGTGGACCCCGGCTTCATGAACACCGCGTCCTGCGAGTCGAAGATCACCTACATCGACGGCGACGCGGGCATCCTGCGCTACCGCGGGTACCCGATCGACCAGCTCGCCGAGAAGGCGAGCTTCCTCGAGGTCGCCTACCTGCTCATCCACGGCGAGCTGCCCACACCGGCCGAGCTCGACGCGTTCGAGGAGCGGGTCAACCGGCACACGCTCGTGCACGAGGACTTCCGCACGTTCATGGGCACGTTCCCGCGCGGCGCGCACCCGATGGCCGTGATGTCGTCGGCGATCAACGCGCTGTCGACGTTCTACCCGGAGTCGCTCGACCCGTTCGACCCGGAGACCGTCGAGCTCGCGACGGTGCTCATCCTGGCCAAGACGCGGACCATCACGTCGTACGTGCACCGCACGTCCAAGGGCGAGCCGCTGCTCTACCCGGACTACAGCCGCGGGTACGTCGAGGACTTCCTGCGCATGACGTTCGCGGTCCCGTACCAGCAGTACGAGCCCGATCCGGTCGTCGTCGAGGCGCTCGACAAGCTGCTCATCCTGCACGCCGACCACGAGCAGAACTGCTCGACCTCGACGGTGCGGATCGTCGGCTCGTCGCACGCGAACCTCTACGCGAGCGTGGCCGCGGGCATCAACGCGCTGTCGGGGCCGCTGCACGGCGGCGCGAACGAGGCTGTCCTCACGATGCTCGCCGAGATCCAGGCGAACGGCGGCGACGCGACCGACTTCATGACGCGCGTGAAGAACAAGGAGCAGGGCGTCCGGCTCATGGGCTTCGGGCACCGGGTCTACAAGAACTACGACCCGCGCGCCGCGATCGTCAAGGAGAGCGCGCACGCGGTCCTCACCGCGCTGGGTGCGGCCGACGAGCTGCTCGACATCGCCATGAAGCTCGAGGACATCGCGCTGAGCGACGACTACTTCATCTCGCGCAAGCTCTACCCGAACGTCGACTTCTACACGGGGCTGATCTACAAGGCCATGGGCTTCGACCCGTCGATGTTCACGCCGCTGTTCGCGCTCGGCCGGATGCCCGGCTGGATCGCCCAGTGGCGCGAGATGATGACCGACCCGGCCACCAAGATCGGCCGCCCGCGCCAGGTCTACACGGGCGCCGTCGAGCGCGACTACGTCCCTGCCGACCAGCGCTGACGTCCATCCCGCGCTGACGTGAGCGGCACGCGCACCCCCGGACCGGCCCCGGCCGGTGGGGGTGGCGCGCTGCCGCCGGGCGTCCGCGGCCCGCTGTCCGTCGTCGCGTTCGGCTGCGAGGTCGGTCTGCTCGTGCTCGCGGGGGTCACGGGCTGGCGCCTCGGGATGCTCGCGGACGTGCCCGGGCGCAGGGCGCTCGCGGCGGTCGTCGCCGTGCTCGTCGTGTCCGCGGTCGTGATCGTCTGGGCACGCTGGAACGCGCCTCGCTCACCGTCGCGCCTGCGCTGGCCGCTGCGCTACCTGACCCAGCTCGCGCCGTTCGTCGCGGTCGCGCTGCTCGCGGCCCTCGTCGGCCTCGGCTGGTGGGGCGCGATCCTCGCGTTCGTCGCCGCGGTCGCGTTCGGCCTCTCCCGAGGCAACGCCCCCACCCCACCCCCTGACTCCCGCCCCGCCTGACTCCGGCCACCTGCTACCCGGACCCCTCGATGCAGCGATGGATGCAGGGTTGGTGGCGGCCACGTGCACCTGCGCTGCATTCATCCCTGCAGCGAACGGGTGCGGACGGGTGGGTCAGGGGGCGAAGGTGAGGCGGACGTCGCCCGTGGGGAGGGGCGCATCCGTCGTGGCCCAGGCCGTCGAGGTGCGGGCCCAGCTCTGGTCGGCGACGTCGACGCTCGTCGTCCCGAGGGTCTGCGCGGTGGCGACCGCCCACGCGGCGACGGCCCAGGCCTGGCGCTCGGGGGCGTCACCCAGGGCCCCCGCGTGCACGACGAGGGTCGCGGGCTTGTCCTCGGACGCGGGGACTCGCTCGTGCGCGAGGTCACCGAAGTCGCGCACGAGCCGCTCGGCGGCGGCCTCGGGCGTGCCCGCGGCCTCGGGGTCGGGCAGCGTGCACGTGAGGGCCGCGGGGGAGTGGCCGGTCAGCGCCGACGCCCAGGCCCGGGACCGGGTCTCGTGCTGCGCGTACGCGTCCGGGAAGCCCGAGCGCTGCACGGCCTGCGCGGCGACGGTGACCTCGAGGTCCTCGTAGCCGTCGACCTTGACGAGCCCGTCGTAGAACTTCCCCGTCGAGTAGACGGGGTCCATGATCTCCTCGATCGTGCCCCAGCCCTGCGAGGGGCGTTGCTGGAACAGACCGATGGAGTCGCGGTCGCCGTAGTCGATGTTCTCGAGCCGCGACTCCTGCAGGCCCGTCGCGATCGCGATCGTGACGGCCCGCGCCGGTAGCCCGCGTCGCTGCGCCATCGCGGCGAACAACGCCGCGTTCTGCGCCTGGTCGGGGCTCAGGCTCCAGTCGGTGTCGTCGACCGTGACCGCGCAACGCGCGACGAGCGGCGCGTCCGGCTGGAGCCGGTCGAGCGCAGCGACGACGACCGCGGCGGCGACCCCGAGCACGACGACGAACGCCGTGAGCCCGAGCAGCACGCGTGCGGCCGTCGAGCGGCGTCGTCGGCGCGGACGGCGAGCCACGGTCAGTTCGCGTGCAGCGCCGCGTTGAGCTCGACGCCCGTGCCCGCGCGCGCGACCGCCTCGACGCCCCCGGTGAGCGAGTTGCGGCGGAACAGCACCCCGTTCGCGCCGGACAGCTCGCGTGCCTTGATGACGCGGCCCGAGCCCTCGCCGAACCCGACGAGCGTCACCTTGGTGCCCGCGGTCACGTACAACCCGGCCTCGACCACGCAGTCGTCACCGAGCGCGATGCCCAGGCCGGCGTTCGCGCCCAGCAGCGTGCGCCGGCCGATCGAGACGACCTCGCGCCCGCCGCCCGACAGCGTGCCCATGATGGACGCGCCGCCGCCGATGTCCGAGCCGTCGCCGACGACGACGCCCGCCGAGATGCGGCCCTCGACCATCGACGTGCCCAGCGTCCCGGCGTTGAAGTTGACGAAGCCCTCGTGCATCACGGTCGTCCCGGGCGCGAGGTGCGCCCCGAGGCGGACCCGGTCGGCGTCGGCGATGCGGACGCCGGACGGGAGCACGTAGTCGACCATGCGCGGGAACTTGTCGACGCCGAAGACGGTCGGCGCGACGCCCGTGACCGCTCGCAGGCGCGCACGCGTCGTCTCGAAGCCCTCGACGGCGCACGGACCACGGTCCGTCCAGACGACGTTCGGCAGCGCCGCGAAGATCCCCTCGAGGTTCACCCCGTGCGGTGCGACGAGCCGGTGCGACAGCAGGTGCAGCCGCAGGTACGCGTCGCAGGTGTCGGCGGGCGGGGCGTCCAGGTCGATCACGGTCCGGACCAGGCGCACCCGCACGCCGCGCGCGTCGTCGTGGCTCTCCTGCAGCTCCGCCGGTGCGGACGCGCCCTCGTCGGGCTGACCGAGGACGGGAGCGGGGTACCAGGTGTCGAGGGTGATGCCGTCGAGAGTGGTGGTCGCGAGACCGAACCCCCAGGCGGGGCGAGAAGTCATGCGGACCAGCCTACGGTGACCTGGACGGTTACCCGTGGGTAGCCCTCGTGGCGCGGCCTAGGCTCGGGGGCGTGACGCATCCCCTCCTCGACCCGCACGGCGACCTCGTCGCGCTCACGCGGGCCATCTGCGACGTCCCCTCGGTCTCCGGCGACGAGCGTGCGCTCGCCGACCTCGTCGAGGAGGCGCTGCGGACCGCGCCGCACCTCGAGGTCCTGCGCGACGGCGACGCGGTCGTCGCCCGGACGCACCTGGGCCGCGGCTCGCGCGTCGTCGTCGCGGGGCATCTCGACACGGTGCCGGTCGCGGACAACCTGCCGACGCGCCTCCAGGACGGCTACCTGTGGGGTCGCGGGACCGTCGACATGAAGGGCGGGGTCGCGGTCGCGCTCGCGCTCGCGGTGCAGGTCCCCGAGCCCACGCGCGACGTCACGTGGGTGTTCTACGACCACGAGGAGGTCGCGTCCGAGCTCAACGGGCTGGGGCGTCTGGTCCGCCACCACCCCGAGTGGCTCGCGTGCGACTTCGCGGTCCTGGGCGAGCCGTCCGACGGCGGCCTCGAGGGCGGCTGCAACGGGACGCTGCGCGCGGAGGTCCGGCTCAGCGGTGTGGCCGCGCACTCGGCGCGCGCGTGGGTGGGCGTCAACGCGGTGCACGCCGCGGGCGAGGTGCTGCGCCGGCTCGAGGCGTACGAGCCGCGGTCCGTCGAGGTCGAGGGACTCGTGTACCGCGAGAGCTTCAACGCGGTGCTCATCAGCGGCGGCTCGGCGACGAACGTCATCCCGGCCTCGTGCGTCGTCACCGTCAACTACCGCTTCGCGCCGTCGCTCACGCCCGATCAGGCCGAGGCGCACGTGCGCGAGGTGTTCGCGGGCTACGAGGTGGTCGTGACCGACGTGGCCGCGGGCGCCCGGCCCGGCCTCGACGCGCCCGCCGCCCAGGAGTTCGCGCGCGCCGTGCTCGCGGTCACCGGGGGTGCACCCGCGCCCAAGTACGGCTGGACGGACGTCGCCCGGTTCGCCGAGCTCGGCATCCCGGCCGTGAACTTCGGGCCCGGCGACCCGTTGCTCGCCCACAAGGACGACGAGCGGTGCCCCGTCGACCAGCTCCAGGCGTCGTTCGACGCCCTGCGCCTCTGGTTGACCTCCTAGGCTCGCCCCATGAGCGACGACGGACAGCCGGAGCCGGGCCGCGGCTACCGCAAGGGCCCCGTGCTGCTGCGCGGGCAGCAGATCCCCACGAGCACCTCCGACCAGCGGCTGCTGAGCCGCCCCGTGGGCGGTGCGAGCTGGCTGCACGACGACCCGTGGCGCGTCATGCGCATCCAGTCGGAGTTCGTGGAGGGGTTCGGCGCGCTGGCCGAGGTCGGGCCCGCGGTGAGCGTGTTCGGCTCGGCGCGCACCCGGGCCCACGAGCCCGCGTACGCGCTGGGGGTCGACGTCGCGCGGCTGCTCGTCGAGGCGGGGTACGCGGTCATCACCGGCGGCGGCCCCGGGATCATGGAGGCCGCGAACCGCGGCGCCAAGGAGGCGGGCGGCGTCTCGATCGGTCTCGGCATCGAGCTGCCGTTCGAGCAGGGCATGAACGACTGGGTCGACCTGGGCGTCAACTTCCGCTACTTCTTTGCGCGCAAGACCATGTTCGTCAAGTACTCCGAGGGCTTCATCGTGCTGCCGGGCGGCTTCGGCACGTTCGACGAGCTGTTCGAGGCCCTCACGCTCGTCCAGACGCACAAGGTGATCGAGTTCCCGATCGTGCTCGTCGGGCGTGACTACTGGCAGGGGTTGCTCGACTGGATCTCAGGCCCGGTCGTCGCCGCCGGGCTGATCTCGCCGGTCGACCGGGACCTCCTCCAGGTGGTCGACACCGCCGAGGAAGCGGTCGAGATCGTCGTCACGCGCGGTGCGGAGCTGCGCCGGCAGGAGGAGGCGGCTGTCGCCGAGGCCGCACAGGCGCAGCAGGAGGCGCAGGCCTCCAGCGACGCGTCGTGAGCCTGCCGGGCGTGCCCGCCGCGGGGGCGGTCGTGCGCCTGCGCGACCGTGAGCTCGGGCTGGACCGACCGGTCGTGATGGCCGTCGTCAACCGCACCCCCGACTCCTTCTACGCGCCCGCGCGGTACGACGAGGCCGGCGCCGACGCGGCCGTGGCGCGCGCCGAGGAGGAGGGCGCCGACATCGTCGACCTCGGCGGCGTGCGCGCCGGCCGGGGGCCGCGGGTCGAGCCCGACGAGGAGATCGCGCGCGTCGTGCCGCTGATCGAGCGCGTGCGGCGCCGGCACCCGGACCTGCTGGTCAGCGTCGACACGTGGCGCTCGTCGGTCGCGCGTGCCGCCGCGCTCGCGGGTGCGGACCTCGTCAACGACACGTGGGCGGGGCACGACCCGGAGCTCGTCGCGGTCGCGGCCGAGCACGGGCTCGGCGTCGTCTGCTCGCACACCGGGGGTGCGCGCCCGCGCACCGACCCCTTCCGCGTCACCTACCCGTCGTCGCCCGCCGAGCGCGCACCCCGGGAGCATCCGGACGACGAGCGTCCCGACGACGAGCAGGACCCGCTCGACGGGGTCGTCGACGACGTCGTCGCGACGCTGGCCGCGGCCGCCCGTCGCGCGGCCGACCTCGGCATCGACCCCGCGAGCGTGCTCGTCGACCCGACGCACGACTTCGGCAAGAACACGTGGCACTCGCTGCACCTCGTGCGCCGCACGCCCGCGCTGGTGGCACTCGGGTACCCCGTGCTCATGGCGTTCTCCCGCAAGGACTTCGTCGGTGAGAGCCTCGGCCTGCCGCCCGAGGAGCGCCTCGAGGGCACGCTCGCGGCGACCGCGGTGGCCGCCTGGCTCGGTGCGCGCGTGTTCCGCGCGCACGACGTCGCCGCCACGCGCCGCACGCTCGACATGGTCGCGACGATCCGCGCGGAGCGGCTCCCCGAGCGCGTGGTCCGAGGTCTGGCATGAGCGGGACGTCGAGCCCCGACGAGGCCGCCGCGACCTCGGGGACACCCACGATCACGGCGGCCGACCACCCGGCGCCCGAGCCGGCGGCCGTCCGTCCTCGGCGGCCCTGGTGGGACCCGCGCGGCTGGTCGTGGTGGGTGCAGGTGCTCGCGGTGTACGCGCTCGCGCGCGGCGCCACGGCGCTGATGCTCCTGTACTCGGCCGCGCACCAGGGCGCGACGCCGTGGGCGGGTGAGCACCCGTCGTACGCGCAGATGACAGGCTTGTTCTGGGATGCGGGCTGGTATCACCGCATCGCGGAGGAGGGGTACCCGAGCGAGCTCCCGGTCGACGCGAACGGCTACGTCCAGCAGAGCGCGTGGGCGTTCTTCCCGCTGTACCCGATGCTCGTGCGCGGCCTCATGGGCATCACGACGCTGAGCTGGGAGGTCGTCGCGCCGACGACGTCCCTCCTGCTGGGTGCGGCTGCGGTGCTCCTGATCCACCGCGCGGTCGCCTCGGGCGCTCCCCGGGCCGTCACGGCGTGGCCGGGGCTGCCGCTCGCGACCGTCGTGCTCGTGAGCGTGTTCCCGACGTCGCCCGTGCTGCAGGTCGCGTACACCGAGTCGCTCGCGCTGCTCCTGGTCGCGGCCGGGCTGCTGCTGCTCGTCCGCCGGCACTACGTCGCGACCGCGGGCGTCCTGGTGCTGCTGGGCCTGACCCGCGCGGTCGCCCTGCCGATGGCGCTCGTCGTCGGCGTGCACGCGCTCGCCCGGTGGCGCGCGTGGCGGCGCGGTGACGAGCCGCTGCCGGCACGGGACGTCGTCGCGGTCGGCGGG
>NZ_LFKW01000150.1:62166-66524 GCF_001040865.1 Cellulomonas sp. A375-1
GTCGTCGCGGTCGTCTCGGGCTTCCTGTGGCCCGCGATCTGCGGGTGGGTCACGGGTGTGCCGCAGGCGTACCTGCGCACGCAGGAGGCGTGGCGCGGGGTGCGGGAGGTCACGCCGTTCGGCGGCTGGGACTACGTGCTGCAGTACTGGTTCGGTGACGACGGGCTGTGGGTGCTGGCGGCGGCGGTCGCGTTCGTCGTCGCGCTCCTCGTCGTGCCCGCCGCGTGGCGGCTCGGTCCCGAGCTGCACGCGTGGCCCGCGGCGTACGTGCTCTACCTGGCGGCCGCGATCGAACCCGGCAGCAGCCTCGCGCGGTTCCTGGTGCTCGCGTTCCCGATGGGTGCGATCACCGCGAGCGTGGTGCGCCGGCCGCCGGTCGCCCGGCGCGCGTGGTTCGTCGCGGTCGTCGTGCTCATGCTCGCCCTCCAGGTGATCTGGGTGTGGCGGTTCTGGCGCCTGACGAGCGGGTGGCCGCCGTGACGTCCGACCTGTGAACTAGGATGGTCCACGGACATCCGGCACCACGGGTGCGCAGGTGGAGCGGCACGAGCGGCGCGAAGGCGCTGCGGCTGACCGCACCACGGCGCCACCCGGTCGGGACGCACGAGGCGAAGGAGAGGCCACGCATGGCCGCGATGAAGCCGAGGACCGGAGACGGACCGCTCGAGGTGACGAAGGAAGGGCGCGGCATCGTGATGCGTGTCCCGCTCGAGGGCGGTGGACGGCTCGTGGTCGAGCTGAACGCGACCGAGGCGGCTGAGCTCGGCGAGGCACTGACCTCCGTCGCAGGCTGACGTGCCCGGCGGTCGTCCCCCGACGATCGGCCGGACCCCTCCGGCCGTGACACTCATCGGCGGCGTCGTCGCCGACAGCCCCCTGCTGGGGGAGTCGGACGTCGACGCCGTCGCCGTGCCCGTCGCGCCCGCGGTCGCGGGCGACGAGGACGAGGGTCCGCAGCCGCGGCGCGGCGCCGCCTCGACGGCGGCACGGTACGGCATCGACCTCGCCGAGCTCGCGGAGCGGGCCGGCCTGACCGGCGCGGCGGGCGAGTCGTTCGTCGTGCAGCTCCCGCGCCCTGCGGGCTCGGGCGTGAGCCTGCCGTGGGCGGGCCTTCCCCCCCGCATCGTGCTCGTCGGCATCGGCGCGAGCACGGACACCGACCTGCGCCGGGCCGGTGCGGCGCTCGCGCGTGCCTCGCGCGGACTGCGTCGCGTGGTCACGACGATCGGCGACGACGCGGGCCACAGCGCCTCGCAGGCCGCTCGTGCCGCGCGCGCCCTCGTCGAGGGCTACCTGCTCGCCGCCTACGTGCCGCCGAGCGCCGCGCGCAAGCCCCCCGCCAAGCCCGCGGCGGACCTGGTGCTGCTCGGGCGCGACGGCACGCGCGTGGGCGCCGCGGTGGACGCCGCGCGCACCGCGGCGACCGCGACCTGGCTCGTGCGGGATCTCGCCTCGACCCCCGCGAGCACCAAGAACCCCGAGTGGATCGCCGACCAGGCGCGCCGCCTCGCCACGGGACCGGGCTTCGCGGTGACCGTGCGCGGCCCGCGTGAGCTCGAGGCCGACGGCTTCGGCGGCATCCTCGCGGTCGGTGCAGGCTCGGCCTCCCCGCCGCGGCTCGTGACCGTGACCTGGACGCCGCCGACGTACGGCGGCCGGTCGGGCTCCGGGCGGCACGTCGTCATCGTCGGCAAGGGCATCACCTACGACACGGGCGGCCTGTCGATCAAGCCGCGCGAGGCCATGGTCCCGATGAAGACGGACATGACCGGTGCCGCCGTGGCACTCGCCACCGTGCTCGGCGCGGCGCACGCCGGGGTCCTGCACAAGGTCACCGCGGTGCTGCCGCTGGCCGAGAACCACTTCGGCGGTGCGTCGTACCGGCCGGGCGACGTCCTGTCGATGTACGGCGGCACGACGGTCGAGATCGCCAACACCGACGCCGAGGGTCGGCTCGTGCTCGCCGATGCGCTCGCGTGGGCCGACGCGACGCTCGACCCCGACGTGCTGGTCGACGTCGCGACCCTCACGGGTGCCGCGACCGTCGGGCTCGGCAAGCAGTACAGCGCGCTGTACGGCACCGACGAGGCGCTCGTCGCGGCGCTCGAGCGGGCGGGTACGGACTCGGGCGAGCTCGCGTGGCGCATGCCGCTCGTGCCCGAGTACGACGAGGCCGTGCACAGCTCGGTCGCCGACCTGCGGCACGTCCCGCAGGACACGCACATCGGTGCCGGGTCCGTCACCGCGGCGCTGTTCCTGCGCCGGTTCGTGGGAGACCGCGCGTGGGCGCACCTCGACATCGCGGGTCCGGCGCGGGCCACGGCCGACAAGCACGAGGTCACCGAGGGCGCGACGGGGTACGGCGCACGCCTGCTGCTGCGCTACCTGACCGAGCTCAGCTGAGCCTGCTCGGCCGGTCAGCTGATCGGCCGAGCAAGGCCGGCCCGTCGCTGGTCCGGCCCGTGCCCGGGCCGGGCATCGGTCAGCGTCGCACCGCGACCAGGAGGCCGTCGCCGACGGGCAGGAGCGCCGGCAGGAGCCGGTCGTCGCCGCGCACCGAGCGGCCGAGCTCGCGGACCGCGGTCGTCGCCTCGTCCCGGCGCGCCGGGTCGGCGACGCGGTCGTGCCAGAGCGCGTGGTCGACGACGAGCACGCCGTTCGGGCGTAGCAGGCGGATCGCCTGCGCGAGGTACTCGGGGGCCGCGTCCAAGACCCCGCCGGTGCTCGTCAGGCCGAGCAGGACCAGGTCGTAGGCGGCATCCGTGAGCCGCGGCAGGACGTCGAGCGGGCGGCCCGAGATCGTGCGCGTCCGCGTGGAGCGGATCCCGGCCTCGGCGAACGCCTCCTTCGCGGCGCGGTGGTGCTCGACCTCGGCGTCGATCGTCGTCAGCACGCCGTCGGCGGGCATGCCGCGCAGCAGGTACAGCGACGCGACGCCCGTGCCGGTCCCGATCTCGACGACTGCGCGTGCGCTCGACGCCGCCGCGAGGACGGACAGGGCGGCACCGGTGCCCGGGGGGACCGCGCCGGCGCCGAGCTGCGCGGCACGCTCACGCGCGGCGAGCACCGCGTCGTCCTCGGCGAGGAACTCCTCGGCGTAGACCCAGCTGCTGGCCTTGTCGGCGGAGATGATGGCCTCCGGGGCGGCGGCGCGCGTCGTGCGCGGACGGACGCCCGCGGTCACGGGCTCGCCCCAGCGTAGTCCCGCAGCCTCGTCCCGCCCGACGGGCGCGCGTACGGGCCGCCCGAGGCGCACGTGCACACGATCGTCACAGGTCGGCGGAACGAACGGCGCACGCAGCGCGTTGTGCCTGGCATCGTGGACCGAGCAGTGCGGTCGATCGAGCAGTCCGGTCGATCCCGCACGGCGGTCCGCGGTCGCGGGCGAGGTCGTGGCCCTGGGACAATGGCGCGAGGCGTCCGTGGCTCGACGACGGACGCGCCGCGTCGGACGTCCCGGAACCGGGACCGTGCCAGGCGACGGACGTGGCCGACGAGCGAAGAGGGAGCGCGTGCGCAGCAGCGAGGCACCCGCGGGGTGGCAGCCCCCGACGTGGGAGGAGATCGTGCGCGAGCACTCGGCGCGCGTCTACCGCCTCGCGTACCGGCTGACCGGCAACCAGCACGACGCCGAGGACCTCACGCAGGAGACCTTCGTGCGCGTGTTCCGGTCGCTGCACACGTACACGCCCGGCACCTTCGAGGGCTGGCTCCACCGCATCACGACGAACCTGTTCCTCGACCAGGCGCGCCGCCGTCAGCGCATCCGCATGGACGCGATGGGCGACGACGACGAGCGCTACGAGAGCACCGACGGGCTCGCTGCCCCCGAGCGCGCGTTCGAGCACGGCAACCTCGACCACGACGTGCAGCACGCGCTCGACGCGCTTCCGCCCGAGTACCGCGCCGCGGTGGTCCTGTGCGACATCGAAGGGCTCTCGTACGAGGAGATCGCGGTCACGCTCGGCGTGAAGATCGGCACGGTGCGTTCCCGCATCCACCGCGCCCGGGCCCGGCTGCGTGAGTCGCTCGAGCACCGCGCTCCCGTGCACCGCACGCGCGTCGCCGACGAGCCCGCGGGCGACGGCGCCGGGGCGACGTCCCCCGACGAGCCGTCGTTCGCGTCCGCGGAGGCGGCGTCATGACGCACCACCTCGGGTCGCAGCTGAGCGAGCTGGTCGACGGCAGGCTGTCACCGGTCGCGACCGACCGCGTGCTCGTGCACGTCGCCGCGTGCGCGCAGTGCGCCGACGAGCTCGCCGCCGCCCGCCTGGCCCGCCGCGCGCTCGCGGCCGCCGCGTGCGACGACGTGCCCCAGGCCCCCGACCTCACGGCGCGACTGATGTCGCTCGCACCCG
>NZ_LFKW01000151.1:0-430 GCF_001040865.1 Cellulomonas sp. A375-1
CGACTCGCGCTGCTCCTCGCGCACGGTGTCGACCTGGTTGAGCACGACGAGCATGGAGGTGTCCTGGCCCGCGAGCGCGCGTAGGTAGCCCGCGTGCAGCGCCTCGTCGGCGTACTTCTGCGGGTCGACCACCCAGACGAGCAGGTCGGCCTGCGGCAGCAGGCGGTCGACGACCTCGCGGTGCGCGGGCTCGACGGAGTCGTGGTCCGGCAGGTCGAGCAGGACGAGCCCGCGCAGCGGGGCCTCGGTCTCGCCGTCGAGCAGGCTCTCGCGCTGGATCCGCAGCTCGGCGTGCACACCGAGCCAGTCGAGCACGGCGTCGCCTCCCGGCCCCCAGACGCATGCCGTGACCTGCGAGCTCGTCGGGCGGCGCACGCCGACCTCGGCGAACTGCAGCCCGGAGATCCGGTTGAACAGGCTGGACTTGCCC
>NZ_LFKW01000152.1:0-25957 GCF_001040865.1 Cellulomonas sp. A375-1
GCGGGCGCGCTCGTCGGCCCGACGCACCTCGCAGCCGCGGCGTCGGTCGGGCGCGCGACGCTCGTCGTGCACCGTCGGCCGCGCATCGCGGTGATCTCGACCGGCGACGAGCTCGTCGAGCCCGGCGCCGAGCTGCGGCGCGGTCAGATCCCCGACTCCAACTCCTGGCTGCTCGCTGCCGCGGTGCTCGACGCGGGCGCCGAGCCGCTGCGCCTCGGCCCTGTCGCCGACGACCCCGCCGCCCTGCACCGACTGCTCGTCGGCCTCGACGCCGGTGAGCACGGGACGGTCGACGGCATCGTGACCTCGGGCGGTGTGAGCGTCGGGGCGTTCGACGTGGTCAAGGCCGCGCTCGCCGACGAGCGGGGCGTCGAGTTCGTGCGCGTCGCGGTGCAGCCGGGTAAGCCGCAGGGTCTCGGCCGGCTCCCGGGCGGCACCCCGATCTGGACGCTGCCGGGCAACCCCGTGAGCACGCACGCGTCGTTCGAGGTGTTCGTGCGGCCCGCGATCCGCCGCATGCTCGGCCTCGCCGACGTCGAGCGGCCGCGCACGCGCGTCGTCGTCGGCGAGGGCTGGCGCACCCCGCCCGCGCGCGCCCAGCTCATGCCGGTCCGCCGCGTGCCGTCCGACGAGGTGCCGGCCGACGACGTGCGGTCCGACGGCGTGCGGTCCGACGACGTGTCGTCCGACGAGGGAGGCCTCCCGTGCGTCCGGCGCGCGACGCCGCGCGGCTCCGGCTCGCATCTCGTCGCGCGGCTCCCGCAGGCGCACGGACTGGCGATCGTGCCCGCCGACGTGGACGAGGTCCGCGCCGGTGACACCCTGGAGGTCTTCTGGACATGAGCGAGTTCACGCACCTCGACGCGCGCGGTCACGCGCGCATGGTCGACGTCACCGAGAAGAAGCCGACCGTCCGGTCCGCGACGGCGTCCGGGCTCGTGGCGTGCGGTCCCGCGGTGGTCGCCGCGCTGCGCGACGGGTCCGTGCCCAAGGGTGACGTGCTCGCGGTCGCGCGCATCGCGGGCATCGCCGCGGCCAAGCGCACGCCCGAGCTGTTGCCGCTCGCGCACGTCATCGGGGTGCACGGCGCGTCCGTGGACCTGTCGATCGACGACGACGGCGTCCGGATCACCGCGACCGTGCGCACCGCCGACCGCACGGGGGTCGAGATGGAGGCCCTCACGGCGGTGAGCGTCGCGGCGCTCGCGGTGGTCGACATGGTCAAGGGCCTCGACAAGTCCGTGCGCATCGCGGACGTCCGGCTCGAGGCGAAGACGGGCGGCAAGTCGGGCGACTGGCACCGGGCGTCCTGACGTGTGGGACGCGATCGTGCTCGCGGGCGGGGCGGGTCGCCGGCTGGGAGGTCTCGAGGCGGGCGTGGTGAAGCCCGAGGTCGTCGTCGCCGGGCGGGCGCTCGTCGACCACGCGCTCGCCGCGGTCGCGCAGGCGCGTCGGCGCGTGCTCGTCGCCCCGGACGCCCTGGCCCGCCCGGACGTCCCGACGACCCTCGAGGACCCACCGCTCGGCGGCCCGGTCGCGGGGATCGCCGCGGGCCTCGCGCTGCTGGAGGGGCTCGAGGAGGAACGCGAGCACGGGGCGGCCGACGTGGTCGTCGTGCTCGCGTGCGACGTGCCGCGCGCGGGCCTCGTCGTGGGGGCGCTCGTCGCGGCGGCGCAGGACCCCGGTGTGGACGGCGCCCGGCTCGTCGACGACGAGGGTCACCCCCAGCACCTCGTCGCCGCCTACCGCCGCACCGCACTCGTCCGCGCGCTCGCAGCGCTCCGCGCCGGTGCCGACGACGCCGACGACGTCGCCGCCGACCACCGCGCACCCGCTCACGACCGTGGTGTGCGCGGCGCCTCCGTCCGCCGGCTCGTCGCGACGCTGAGGCTCGCGGACGTCCCGGACCCGGGCGGCGCAGCCGCGGACGCCGACACCTGGCCGGCCATCCACCGGCTGGACGCCGAGCTCGCGTCGGCCGCACCCGACCGCCGGGGGGAGACTCGTACGACCGAACGGGCGGACGCGCACCCGGAGGGTGGCACCATCAGGGAAGCGCACAGCGAGCCGAGGGAGCGTCATGACTGATCCGCGTCGAGCACCCGGGGCCGACCTGCCGCTGTGGGTCGACCACCTGACCGACCGGCTCGGCGTCGAGCGTGGGCTCGTCGACGTCGACCGCCTGCTCGACCTGTCCAGCGAGGTCGCGCACTCGGTCGCGCGGCCCGCGGTGCCGGTGTCGATGTTCGTCGCCGGGCTCGCGGCCGCGGGACGCACGCCCGACGAGATCGCGGCGATCCTCGCGGACGTCGAGGCGGCCGCGAGCGCGTGGGACGACGAGTCCGCATGATCACCGTCCGCTACTTCGCCGCCGCGGCGGAGGCCGCCGGTCGTGACGCCGAGCAGGTCCCGGCGGGCACGGGTGAGGCGCTGCGCGCCGCGCTGGTCACGCGACACCCGGCCCTCGAGCCGATCCTCGGCCGGTGCGCGCTGCTGGCCGACGGGCGCCGCGTCGAGCCGTCGGACCAGGTCGCGCCCGGCGCGACGCTCGACGTCCTGCCCCCCTTCGCGGGCGGCTGAGCCCCGCCGGCGAGCCGCCGAGCGGGCGGGAGGGGACGGGGCGGGTGGTCAGCCGCCGATCGCGCTCATGGGACGGCGCGGCTGCAGGAACGTGGGGTCGTCGATGTCGTGGCCGGCCTTCTTGCCGGCCAGGCACTGCCGGTACGCGGCCGCGAGGCCCTCGTCGATCAGGGGCGCGGGCTCGTCGGACCGGAGGACGTCGCGCGTGTCGACCTCGGTCTGCGAGAACAGGCACGCACGCAGCTGCCCGTCGGCGGTGAGGCGCAACCGGTCGCACGCGCCGCAGAACGGCGCGGACACCGACGCGATGACGCCCACGGTCGCGGGCCCGCCGTCGACGTGCCAGAGCTCGGCGGGCGCCGCACCCCGGCCGGGGACCTCGGTGAGCGTGAACGCCGCCCGCAGCCGCTCGAGGATCTCCGCCTGCGTGACCATCTCGGTCCGGTCCCAGGTGTGTCCGCCGTCGAGCGGCATCTGCTCGATGAACCGCATCTGGTAGCCGCGTTCGACGGCGAACCGAGTGAGTGCGACGACCTCGTCGTCGTTCACGCCGCGCATCGCGACCGCGTTGATCTTCACCGGGTGCAGCCCGGCGGCGTCGGCCGCCGCGATGCCGGCGAGCGTCTCGACCAGCTTGTCGCGGCGCGTGAGCTCGGCGAAGCGCGCCCGGTCGAGCGTGTCGAGGGAGACGTTGACGCGGGTGAGGCCGGCGTCGCGCAGCGGGGCGGCGAGGGCGGGCAGGCGCAGCGCGTTGGTGGTGAGCGAGACCTCGACAGGCGCCCCGTCGGGGGTGGTGAGCGCGGTCAGGCGGCGCACGACGTCGACGACGTCCACGCGCAGCAGCGGCTCGCCGCCCGTGAGCCGGATCTCCCGGATGCCGAGCGCGACGCCCACCCGGGCGACGTGGACGATCTCGTCGGTGCTGAGCATGGTCGAGCGCGCGAGCCACGGGACGCCCTCGGCGGGCATGCAGTAGGTGCAGCGCAGCGAGCAGCGGTCGGTGAGCGAGATGCGCAGGTCGTGGTGCGCGCGGCCGAACCGGTCGACGAGCGTGCCCCGTGGGGGCACAGCCGGGGGCGCAGGAGGAGGCACGGCGGGCCCGGGCGGCGAGGTCGGCGGCGGAGTGGTCACAGCCCCACCCAGTGGTGGGTGCCGTCGGCGAGCAGCTCGCGCTTCCAGACCGGCAGGTCGGCCTTGACGGTCTCGACGAGCCGACGGCACGCGTCGAACGCCTCGGCCCGGTGCGCGGCCGCCACGGCCGCCACGATCGCCGCCTCGCCCACGCGCACGTGCCCGACCCGGTGGCTCACGGCGACGCCGAGCACGTCCTCGTCGGACGCGACCTGCGCGGCCAGCCGCTCGAGCGTGCGGCCCGCGTCCGGGTGCGCGCTGTACTCGAGCCCGACGACCTCGCCGACCACCGACGGGTCGTGGTCCCGGACCAGCCCGACGAACGTCGCCACCGCGCCCGCGCGGGGCCCGGACACATGTTCCACGTGAAACAGCAGGTCAAGCGGCTGGTCCGTGACGGCCGCGATCACCCGTGGTCTCCGCCCTCGACCTGGCTCAGCAGGTGGGGGAGCAGCGGCACGAGCACGACGAGCCCCTCCCGCACGCCGCCCGTCGAGCCGGGCAGGTTCACCACGACGACTCCCTCGGCGGTCACCCCGGCCAGCCCGCGGCTGAGCGTGGCGGTGGGCACGTCCGACGACCGGCGCAGCAGCTCGGGCACGCCGGGCAGCTCCTTGGCGAGCAGCGGGCGGGTGCCCTCGGGCGTCTCGTCGCGGGGACCGACGCCCGTCCCGCCGGACGTCACGACGAGCCGCGCCCCGCCGCTCACCGCCGCGAGCACCGCGGTGCGGACCGACTCGGCGCCGTCCGGCACGACGACCGGCTCGCCCACGGCGTACCCGGCCGAGCGCAGCAGCTCGACCGCGGCAGGACCGGACCGGTCCTCGCGCGTGCCGGCCGCGCAGCGGTCGGAGACGACCACCACGACCGCACGGGGTTCGCTCACCCGGCCAGGCTAACCACGCCTGCGCCCGATCTGCCCGGCGTCTCGCCGTGGAAACCCGGACCGGCACCCGCCGTCACCCGGCAGCGGTGAGCGGGTAGCCTTGCCCCAGCGTCGTCGGCCGGTCCGGTCTCAGCGGCGGACAACTGAACACGCTGCTCGAACCGAGGCGGGAGAGTCCCGCAGGAGCGGGCGCCGAAGGAGCAACCCTCCCCGGGAATCTCTCAGGCCCCTGTACCGCCACGGCGAGGCAACTCTGGAAAGCGGCCGGCCCACCACGGGACGGCCCACCGACGGTGCAAGCCGGCGCGCCCCGGGCTGGATCGACAGCCATGGCGGACCGGCAAAACTCTCAGGTCGTCGCGCCACGCGACGGATGACAGAGCGGGGAGCCCACCACCCGTCCCGGCGTCGCCGGACGACCCCCGGAGCAGCTCGTGTCGATCACCACGCCCCCCGCAGCCACCGCCCCCACGGGCGCCGGGCGCGTCTCGCCCGCCGCGCAGCAGTTCGTCGACCGGCACGTCGGGCCCCGCGGCGACGAGACCGCGCGCATGCTCGCGACGGTCGGCTACGACTCCCTCGACGCCCTGATCGACGCGGCCGTGCCGCAGAGCATCCGCAGCGGCCGCCCGCTGGACCTGCCGGAGGCGCGCGACGAGCACGACGTGCAGGGCGCGCTGCGCGCGATCGCGGACAAGAACCAGGTGCTGCGCCCGATGATCGGCCAGGGCTACTCCGGCACGATCACGCCGCCCGTGATCCGCCGCAACGTGCTCGAGTCGCCCGCCTGGTACACCGCGTACACCCCCTACCAGCCCGAGATCAGCCAGGGTCGTCTCGAGGCGCTGCTCAACTTCCAGACCATGGTCGAGGACCTCACGGGCCTGGCGATCGCGAACGCGAGCCTGCTCGACGAGGCGACCGCGGTGGCCGAGGCCGTGGCGCTCATGTGGCGCGTGCAGCGCGGCAAGGCGGGCACGGTCGTGCTCGACGACCAGCTCTTCGCGCAGTCCCTCGCGGTGACCGTGGGCCGCGCGCAGGCGATCGGCCTGCCCGTCGTAGTGGCCGACCTGTCCCAGGGCCTGCCAGACGTCGAGGGTGACCTGATCGGTCTCGTCGTGCAGCAGGTGGCCGCGTCCGGCCAGGTCCGGGACCTGCGGGACGTGATCGCGACGACGAAGGAGCGCGGCGGGCTGGTCACGGCCGCGACCGACCTCCTGGCGCTCACGCTGCTCACCTCGCCGGGGACGCTCGGCGCGGACGTCGCGGTCGGCTCGGCGCAGCGGTTCGGCGTCCCGTTGTTCGGCGGCGGCCCGCACGCGGCGTTCATGGCGGTGCGCACGGGCCTCGAGCGCATGCTGCCCGGCCGCCTGGTCGGCGTGAGCGTCGACGCGGACGGCGCGCCCGCCTACCGCCTCGCACTGCAGACCCGCGAGCAGCACATCCGTCGCGAGAAGGCGACGAGCAACATCTGCACCGCGCAGGCCCTGCTCGCGATCGTCGCCTCGATGTACGCGGTCCACCACGGCCCCGACGGCCTGCGCGCGATCGCGGACCGGGTGCACGCACGCGCCCACCGGCTCGCGGAGCTGCTCGTCGAGCACGGCGTCGAGGTCGAGCACGACGCGTTCTTCGACACCGTCCGGTCGGTCGTCCCGGGGCGGGCGCGCGAGATCGTCGCGCATGCCGCGCGCCTGGGCGTGAACCTCTTCGCACCCGACGACGACCACGTGCAGATCGCCTTCGACGAGACGACGACCCCGGCGGACCTGTCGCCGGTGATCGGCGCCTTCGCGCTCGCCGGCGCCACGACTCTCGAGGTCGACGAGCAGGGTCAGGTCGACTTCGGCTTCGTCGCGCAGGACCGTCCGAGCGCACCGCTGCCGGACTGGGCGACGCGCACCGACGAGTTCCTCACGCACCCGGTGTTCCACCTGTACCGCTCCGAGACCGCGATGCTGCGCTACCTGCGCCGGCTCTCGGACCAGGACCTCGCGCTGGACCGCACGATGATCCCGCTGGGCTCGTGCACCATGAAGCTCAACGCGACCGCGGAGATGGAGCCCATCTCCTGGCCGCAGTTCGCGGACGTCCACCCGTACGCGCCCGCCGACCAGACGGCCGGCTACGCCGAGCTCGTCACGCAGCTGCAGGACTGGCTCGCGGAGATCACGGGGTACGCGGCGGTGTCGGTGCAGCCGAACGGCGGCTCGCAGGGCGAGTTCGCGGGGCTGCTCGCGATCAAGGCGTACCACCACGCGCGCGGCCAGGCGCAGCGCGACGTGTGCCTCATCCCGGCCTCGGCGCACGGCACGAACGCGGCGAGCGCGGCGCTCGCGGGACTGCGCGTGGTCGTCGTCGCGACCGCCCCGGACGGCGAGATCGAGCTCGACGACCTGCGCGCGAAGCTCGAGCAGCACGGCCCGCAGGTCGCGGCGATCATGATCACGTACCCGTCCACGCACGGCGTGTACGAGGAGCACGTGCGCGAGGTCTGCGACCTGGTGCACGAGGCGGGCGGCCAGGTCTACATCGACGGCGCCAACCTCAACGCGCTCGTCGGCCTGGCGCGCCCGGGCGAGATGGGCGGCGACGTCTCCCACCTCAACCTGCACAAGACGTTCTGCATCCCGCACGGCGGCGGCGGTCCGGGCGTGGGTCCGGTCGCGGTCGCGGCGCACCTCGTGCCGTACCTGCCGGGCAACCCGACGACGAGCCCGACGCGCCCGTCCACGGAGGCCGACCCCGCGGTGCACGTGCCGCCCGTGTCCGCCGCGCCGTGGGGATCGGCCGGCATCCTGCCGATCTCGTGGGCGTACGTCGCGCTCATGGGCCCCGACGGCCTGCGCCGCGCGACCGAGGTGGCTGTGCTCGCCGCGAACTACCTCGCGACCCGCCTGCGCGAGCACTTCCCGGTGCTCTACACGGGCCCGAACGGGCTCGTCGCGCACGAGTGCATCCTCGACCTGCGCGAGCTCACCAAGGACACCGGCGTGACGGCCGAGGACGTGGCCAAGCGCCTGCAGGACTACGGCTTCCACGCCCCGACGCTGTCCTTCCCCGTGCCGGGCACGCTCATGGTCGAGCCGACCGAGAGCGAGGACCTGGCCGAGCTCGACCGGTTCGTCGACGCGATGGTCGCGATCCGCGCGGAGATCGACGAGGTCGCGGCGGGCACGTGGCCGCTCGAGGACTCGCCGCTGCGCAACGCGCCGCACACCGCGGCGTCGGTCACGGCCGACGAGTGGTCGCACCCGTACGGCCGCGAGCTCGCCGCCTACCCGCTGGCGAGCCTGCGCCGGAACAAGTACTGGCCGCCGGTCCGCCGGATCGACGGGGCCCGGGGAGACCGCAACCTGGTCTGCTCGTGCCCGCCGGTCGAGTCCTTCGCCGAGTGAACCCCGCAGGACGAGAGCACACCGAGGAGCACCGCATGAGCGAGCACGAGGCACGCCGGTCGCCGCTGCACGACGAGCACGTCGCGCTGGGCGCCGCGCTCACCGACTTCGCGGGGTGGCAGATGCCCCTGCGGTACGGCTCGGACGTCGCGGAGCACACCGCGGTGCGCACCGCGGCCGGGCTGTTCGACCTGTCGCACATGGGCGAGCTGTGGGTCACGGGACCGGGGGCGGGCGACGCGCTCGACCGCGCGCTCGTCGGGAACCTCACGGCGCTCGCCGTGGGCCGCGCGCGCTACACGATGCTCTGCGCCCCCGACGGCGGCGTGCTCGACGACCTCGTCGTGTACCGCCTCGCCGACGAGGACGGCGCGGCGCAGGCCTCGCGCCGCTACCTCGTCGTCGCCAACGCCTCCAACGTGGACGTGGTGCGCGACGCGCTCACGGAGCGGCTCGCGGGCCGCGACGACGTGACGCTCACCGACCGTTCGCTCGAGACCGCGCTCATCGCGGTGCAGGGCCCGCGTGCCGAGCAGGTCGTCGTCGGCCTGGTCGACGACCCGGCCGAGGCCGAGGCGGTGCGCACGCTCACGTACTACGCGTCCGTGCCGGCGCGCGTCGCCGGGCTCGACGCGCTCGTCGCGCGCACCGGCTACACGGGCGAGGACGGCTACGAGCTGTTCGTGCCCGCGCCGGACGCCCCCACGCTGTGGCGCGCGGTGCTGGACGCCGGCACGCCGCTGGGCCTGGTCCCCGCTGGCCTGTCCGCGCGCGACTCGCTGCGCCTCGAGGCCGGCATGCCGCTGTACGGCAACGAGCTCGACACCACGACGACCCCGCACGACGCCGGCCTGGGCCGCGTGGTCAAGCTCGACAAGGTCGACGACGAGGGTGCGCCCCTGCCGTTCGTCGGCCGCGAGCCGCTCGCCGCGCGCGCCGCGTCGGCGCCCGCGCGCACGCTCGTCGGGCTGCAGGGTCTGTCCCGCCGCGCCGCACGCCACGGCTACCCGGTGGTCACCGGCTCCGGCGCGGTCGTCGGGACCGTGACGTCCGGGGCGCCGTCGCCGACCCTCGGCCACCCCGTCGCGATGGCCTACGTGACCCCCGAGGTCAGCGCCGAGGGCACCGAGCTGGCCGTGGACGTGCGCGGCCGGCACGAGCCCGTGCGAGTGGTTCCACTTCCCTTCTACCGCCGCGACCGGTAGACCTCCTTAGTAGACGACGTACGAGAGCGGAGCACTTCCATGACTGACCTCCCCGCCGACCTGAAGTACACGCTCGAGCACGAGTGGCTGACCGACGGGAGCCCCGCGACGGTCGGCATCACGTCCGTGGCCGCCGAGGCGCTCGGCGACATCGTCTACCTCGAGCTCCCCGCGGTCGGGGAGTCGATCGACGCCGGCACCGTGATCGGTGAGATCGAGTCCACCAAGTCCGTCTCCGAGCTGTTCTCGCCGGTCTCCGGCACCGTGGTCGAGGTCAACACCGCGGCCGTCGACGACCCGTCGGTCGTCAATGCCGACCCGTTCGGCGCGGGCTGGCTCCTCAAGGTCGAGGTCACCACCGCCGGTCCGCTGCTCACCGCCGAGGAGTACGCCGCCCACGCGGCGGGCTAGGCGACGCCGGTCGGGGGAACCGTCCGGCACCGCCGACGACGCCGCGTCGCGGGTGACGCGCACATGGGCCGAACGGGTGAAAGCCCGGGGCCGCACCGGGGTCGGGTGTATCAGGCCGACGACCTCGCGTTCATTGTGGGCACAAGCGGGACGACCCGTGGGTGCGGATCACGGTGAGAAAAAGAAGTCGGGCGAAACGGCGTCATGGACGCGTGCCCGGCCCCTCTCATCCACCGAATGACCCACGGATGCCCGGCACTGCCGGGCCCGTGCAGCCGATCGGAGGACAAGATGAGCATGTTGGAGACCACCGGGACCGTGACGGTCGCGGAGACTCTCACCCGTCGTGAGCGCGTGGTGCTCGCGGAGCTTGCCGAGGACGTCACGCTCGAGGAGATCGCCACCCAGCTCTTCGTCACGCGCAACACCGTCAAGTCGCAGGTCCGCAGCGTCTACCGCAAGATCGGCGTCTCGACGCGCGCCGAGGCCGTCGCGTGGGCGGTCGAGCACGGCATCCGCTGACTCCCGCCTCGTCGACCCACGCCGCTCCACGACGAACGGTGGTCTCCGCTCCGGCGGACACACCCGACCGGCCCGCTCCCTCCAGGGCGGGCCGTCGTCGTCCCCGGGCCCCTTGGCGGTCCCGGTCGGGCGCTGTTCGACTGGCAGACTCACCGCATGGATCCCGTGCTCGTCGTGGCCGCCGCGATCGTCGACGACCTCGACGCGCCGTACGAGCTGCTCGCCGCCCGACGCACGACGCCCGCGAGCCTCGCAGGGCGGTGGGAGTTCCCGGGCGGCAAGGTCGACGACGGCGAGTCCCCGGTCGACGCGCTGCACCGGGAGATCCGCGAGGAGCTGGGCGTGCGGATCACGCTCGGTGCCGAGGTCGTCGGGCCCGACGACGGGCTGTGGCGGCTCTCCGAGAAGTACGTGATGCGGCTGTGGTGGGCCGAGCTCGCGAGCGGTACGCCCGAGCCCCTGGTCGAGCACGACGAGCTGCGGTGGCTGCCCCGCGCGCACTGGATGGACGTGCCGTGGCTCGACGCGGACGTGCGCATCGTCGAGTCCCTGCGCGTGCCCTGACCGCAGCGGTCAGGAGCCCCGCGCCGGTCAGGCGGGGGCCGGTCTGGCGAGTGCCGCCGCGATGCGGCTCACCGCGTCGGTGAGGATCGCCGGCGACGTCGCGAAGTTGAGCCGCACGAACCCGTCGCCTGGAGCGCCGAACGTGTGGCCCGGATTGACCGCGACGCGCCCCTCGGTGAGCACGCGCGCAGCCGGGTTGGCGTCGCCCGGGAGCTGCGCGCGCAGGTCCAGCCACGCGAAGTAGGTGGCGTCGCCGGGCGTCCAGGCGACCAGCGGCAGGTGCTCGTCGAGCAGGCCGCGCAGGTGCGCGCGGCTCTCACGCAACGAGTCGAGCAGCGCGTCCAGCCAGTCCCCGCCACCGGTCAGCGCCGCCGCGTGCACGAGCACCGGGACGTGGCCGACGCCCATGCCGACCAGCTCGGAGAGCCGGGCCAGGTCGGCCACCGCGTCCGGGCCGGGCACCGCGAGCGCCGCCTTGAGGCCCGCGAGGTTGAACGCCTTCGACGCGGAGTGCAGCGCGACCGCGTCGGGGATCACGGTCGTCGCCGAGGTGAACGGCTCGTCGAGCGCGAGCGGAGCGTGCACCTCGTCGGACACGACGCGCACGCCGTGCTCCGCCGCCAGCGCGCCGACCGCGCGCAGCTCGTCGGGCCGGTGCATCGTGCCCGTCGGGTTGTGCGGGTGGCACAGCAGGTAGGCCGCCCGGCGCCCGTCGGACCGGGCCCGCGCGAACGCCGCGTCGAGCGCCGCGAGGTCGAGGCGGCCGTCCGCGCCCAGGTCCGCCGTGACCACCCGGCGGCCGATGCGCTCGACGAAGCCGCGGAACGGCGGGTACACGGGCGGGTTGATGACGACCGCGTCTCCGGGGTCGGTGAGCAGCGACAGCACCTCGACCGAGCCCTGCATCACGTCGGGGACCAGCGCGATCGTCGTCGGGTCCACGGTCCAGCCCCAGCGACCCTCGGCGAACCCCGCGAACGCCTCCTGGTACGGCCGGCCCGCCGGGTACCCCGTGTCGCTGCGCCGCACGACGTCGGCCAGCGCCCGCTCGACCGGCTCGCACACGCGCACGTCCATCTCGGCGACGAACAGCGGCAGCACGTCGGCGGGGTAGCGTCGCCACTTCTGGCTCGTGCGGCTGCGCAGCTCGTCGAGGGGAACGTCGAAGACACTCACGGCTCGGACACTACCCACCCGGGCGCCCCCCACCCTCCACAGCCTGCGCCCCAGATGTCCGGTTCGCCGCTACGGTCGTCTCCCATGGACGCGAGCACCCTGCCTCCCGAGCTCGGGACCTCAGAGTGGCCCAGTCGGCGCCGGACCGGGTCGCGGTGGCCCTCGTCGCGGTCGCGTCCAGCAAGTACCGCAAGAGCATCAGCACGCCACGCAGGGTGACGAGGAGGCGGCGACCGTGAAGCAGAGCGATGCGACGTCCGGCCACACGGTCCGGCGTGGGCCCGCCCGCCGCCTGAGCGCGAGCGACCGTGCGGCATTCGAGGTCCTGGACGCCAAGCTCGCCCCTGGCGGTGAGTACGCCGTGAAGGCCGCGCAGCGTGAGAAGGATCGAGAAGCTCGCGATGCCGCGATCATGCGCCTGATCACCAAGGGTGCCTGAGCGGCAGGTGGCGCAGGGCGGGGAGAGCCCCGGGCGGGTGAGCCGGGGTCGGTCACGACCAACGGGCCGGCCCCCGCAGGGAGGACCGGCCCGTCGAAGGACGCGCGTCAGAGCGTGGCGCGGACCGTGCGGGTCGCCGCCAGGATGCGCTCGAGCGAGGGGGTGACCTCCTCGTAGCGGCGGGTCTTCAGCCCGCAGTCCGGGTTGACCCAGAGCTGGTCGACCGCGATCGCCTTCACCGCGTCGGTGAGGAGCTCGGTGACCTCCTCCTCGGACGGGACGCGCGGCGAGTGGATGTCGTAGACGCCCGGGCCGACCGCGCGCGGGTAGCCCGCCGCCGCGATGTCGCCGAGGATCTCCATCTTCGAGCGCGCGGCCTCGATGGACGTCACGTCGGCGTCGAGGCCGTCGATCGCGCCCATGATCTGGCCGAACTCCGAGTAGCACAGGTGCGTGTGGATCTGGGTGTCCGGGCGCACGCCCGACGTCGAGAGCCGGAACGAGCTCACCGACCAGTCGAGGTAGTCCGCGTGGTCCGCCTCGCGCAGCGGGAGCAGCTCGCGCAGCGCGGGCTCGTCGACCTGGATCACGGCGATGCCCGCGGCCTCGAGGTCCGCGATCTCGTCGCGCAGTGCCAGGCCCACCTGGTTGGCGGTCTCGCGCAGCGGCTGGTCGTCGCGCACGAAGCTCCACGCGAGGATCGTGACCGGACCGGTGAGCATGCCCTTGACGGGCTTGTCCGTGAGCGACTGGGTGTACGTGGTCCAGTCGACGGTGATCGGCTTCGGCCGCGAGACGTCGCCCCACAGGATCGACGGACGCGTGCAGCGCGAGCCGTACGACTGCACCCAGCCGTTGCGCGTGACCGCGAACCCGTCGAGGTTCTCCGCGAAGTACTGGACCATGTCGTTGCGCTCGGGCTCGCCGTGCACCAGCACGTCCAGGCCGATCCGCTCCTGCAGCTCGACGACGCGGCGGATCTCCGCCTTCATCTCCTCGACGTACTGCTCGTCGGTCAGCTCGCCCTTGCCGTGCGCGGCGCGGGCCTTGCGGATCTCAGGCGTCTGCGGGAACGAGCCGATCGTCGTCGTCGGCAGCGGCGGCAGGTTGAGGCGCGCGGCCTGGGCGATCTTGCGGTCGTCGAAGTCCCCGCGGTGGAACGCGTCCTCGGTCAACGAGCCGGTGCGCTCGCGGACCTCGGGCCGCACGACGCCCGGCGCACCGCGGCGCGAGGCGACGGCGTCGGAGGCCTCGAGCAGCTGCTCGTGGATCGCCTCGCGGCCCTCCGACAGGCCCTCGGCGAGCGTGACGACCTCGGCGACCTTCTGGTCGGCGAACGCGAGCCAGCTCTTCAGCGCGGGGTCCAGGTCCGGCTCGTCGGCCGTGTCGTGCGGCACGTGGAACAGCGACGTCGACGTGCCGACCGTGACGGCGGCGGCGCCCAGCACCTCGAGCTGCTCGAGCACCTGGAGCTTGGCGTCGAGGTCCGCGCGCCAGATGTTGTGCCCGTCGATGACCCCCGCGACCAGCGTCTTGGTCTCCAGGCCCGGGACGGCCTCGGCGGGCGCAGCGCCCTTGACCAGGTCCAGGCCGATCGCCTCGACATCGGTGGCGGCCAGCACCGGGAGCGCCGCGCCCAGGTCGCCGTACGGGGCGGCGACGAAGATCGCGGGCCGCTGCGGACGGGTCAGGTCGGTGCTCAGCGCGCGGTACGCCTCGACGGTCGCGGCGAGCAGGCGCTCGACCGGCACGTCGATGCTCTCCGAGACGAGCGCCGGCTCCTCGAGCTGCACCCACGTGGCGCCCGCGGCGGCGAGGTCCTGCAGCAGGTCGGCGTAGACCGGCAGCAGGTCGTGCAGGCGGTCGATCGGGGAGAAGTCCGCGGGTGCGCCCTCGGTGGCCTTCGCGAGCGCGAGGTAGGTCACCGGACCGACGATCACAGGGCGCGTGAGCACGCCCTCGGAGAGCGCCTCGACGAACTCCGCGACCGGACGCGTGCCCGCGTAGCGGAACGTCGTCTCGGGGCCGATCTCCGGAACCAGGTAGTGGTAGTTCGTGTCGAACCACTTGGTCATCTCGAGCGGCAGGTCGTCGCCGCGGCCGCGCGCCACGGTCGAGTAGCCCGCGAGGTCGAGTGCGCCGTCCTCGTCGACCAGGTCGGCGAACCGCGCGGGGATCGCGCCGACGACCGCGCTCGCGTCGAGCACGTGGTCGTAGAACGAGAACGCGCTCGGGATCGCGGGGACGTCCTTCGGCAGGCCGAGCTCGACCAGGCGGTCACGCGTCCGACGACGCAGCTGCGCGGCGGTCGCCTCGACCTCGTCGGCCGTCGACCGCCCGGCCCAGAACGCCTCGATGGCCTTCTTGAGCTCGCGGCGCGGCCCGATGCGCGGGTAGCCGAGCACGGAGCCGGTCGGGAACTGCGGGGTCTCGCTCATCAGGGTCCAGCCTTCGGTGTCGTGGTCGTGCAGGGGACTGACGTTCTGGGGTGGTGCTCGGGTGGTGCGTGGTTCTCGGGTCGTGCGTGGGTGCGGGCGGGCCGACGACGGGCGTCAGTCGCGACCGCGGCCGTCCAGGTCGGCGCCCTCGAGCAGGTCGAGCGCGGCGCCGTGGGTGTTGAACGTGTAGAGGTGCACGCCCGGTGCGCCGCCGTCGAGGATCCCGTTGATGAGGTCCACGCCCGCGCGGATCCCGCGGCGGTGCCGCTCGCGCTCGTCGTCCGCCGAGGCGAGCGTCTCGAGCAGCGCGCGGGGCACGGGGACGCCCGTGAGCGCCTGCACGCGCTCGAGGCGCGCCGGGTCGGTCGCCGGGATGATGCCCGGGATGATCGGGATGACCACGCCGGCCTCGCGCGCCTCGGCGACGAGCCCGAGGTACGCCTCGGCGTCGTAGAACACCTGAGTGATCGCGAAGTCCGCGCCCGCCTCCTGCTTGGCCAGCAGGGAGGCCACGTCCTGCGCTCGCGTGCCGCCCGTCGCCGCGTTGCCGCGCGGGAACGCGGCGACCGCGACCGACAGCGGCCGCACCCGCGCCCGCACTGCCTGGGCCGGGCTCGCCGTGCACCGGCGGCTCTCGATCTCGCGCAGCAGCCCGACGAGCTCGCTCGCGGTCGCCAGGCCGTCGGGGTGCGCCTGCCAGTCGTCCTGGCCGACGGGCGGGTCGCCGCGCAGCGCGAGGAACGAGCGGACGCCCTCGTCGAGGAACTCCTCGACGATCGTCGTGATCTCCTCGCGGCTCGTCCCGACGCACGTCAGGTGCGCGATCGGCGACAGTGACGTCTCCTGGAGCAGCCGGGACACCAGCGCGCGCGACGTCTCGCGCGTCTTGCCCGAGGCGCCGTAGGTCACCGAGACGAAGTCCGGGTGCACCGACTCGAGCGCCCGCACGGTCTCCCACAGGCGCGGGGCGGCCTGCGGGTTGCGCGGCGGGAAGAGCTCGAACGAGATCGTCGGGCGGTCGACGCTGCCCAGCGGACGCGGTGACGGCGCGACGTGCGTGCCGGTCACGGCGCGCGTCTCGGTCGTCGTGGTGGCGCCGGGCGCGGCGAGCGCGTCGGAGGGCCGCGGGGCGGCCACGGGCGGGACTGCGGTCGCGGCGCTCACGCGGACGGACCGTTCAGACACGAGGTCTGCGACATGTCGACTCCATCGGTCCTGGCGGAAGCACCCACACCCTCGTCGCGGAGGGGGGTTGCTGCGGCGTCAACGAGCCAGGTCTCTCGGCCGCTCTGGATGGTTGTCGTGATCGTAGGCCGGGAGCCCACATGCTGACCACGAGTTCTCACTTTGTGAGACCGGCGGGTCGCAGAGCGGACAGTCCACGACTGCGTCGGCCGTCGTGGAACGCGAGGGGGCGATCGCGTCCCTTGCTGGTGCGGCCCGGGGCGCGGAGGTCAGCCGAGCGGGCGCGGGCGCTGGTGGGGGATCTCGCCCCAGTTCAGGGCGCCGCCGGCCACCGACAGCAGGCCCGCCTCGACGGCCTCGAGCACGTCGGCGTCCGGTGCCTGGGCACCGGCCATGGCCTCCCGCGCACCGAGAACGGCTTCGAGCCGCATCTCGGGGTCGGGCATCTCGGTCATGCGCGGAACTGTAGCCGCGGTCCTCGATCAGGCGAAGTCCCGGCGCAGCGATCACCCGAGCGGAGCACACGCCGCCGCGACGGACACGTGTCCCGGGACCGGCGGCCGCGCCCGGGGCAACCGGGTCAGTGGGGTGCGCAAGGGCAGGTCACGAGGTGGTCGTCGACGAGTCCGCACGCCTGCATCGCCGCGTAGGCGGTTGTCGGCCCGATGAACCGGAACCCTGCCGACTTGAGCTCGCGGGCGAGCGCGCGCGACTCGGGCGTGGCCGCCGGGACGTCCGCCCACGACGCCGGGCGCACGTGCTGGGAGCGGTCCGGCGCGAACGACCAGAAGATCGAGTCGAGCGTCCGACCGGACGCGTGCAGGTCCAGCAGCGCGCGGGCGTTGGCGATCGTGGCCTCGATCTTCTGGCGGTTCCGCACGATGCTCGCGTCCCCCAGCAGCCGTTCGACGTCGTGCTCGTCGTACCCCGCGACGACCTCCGGATCGAACCCCGCGAACGCCGCCCGGAACGACTCACGCTTGCGCAGCACCGTGATCCACGCGAGCCCGGACTGGAACCCCTCGAGGGCGATCCGCTCGAACAGCGCCGCCTCGCCGTGCACGGGGACGCCCCACTCCTCGTCGTGGTAGCGCTCGTACAGTGGGTCCCCGTCCCCGAAGCACCGCCCGCTGACCCGAGGCGGCTCGGGTGCGCTCGCGGGCGCCAGCAGTGCGCTCAGGACATCGGGCGTGCGGACATCGGGCGTGCGGGCATCAGGTGTGAGCGCGTCAGGTGTGAGCGCGTCAGGTGGGGATGCAGCCATGGGGCGAGTCTGGCCCGTGGCACCGACACGCGTGGCCTCTTCGACACAACCTGTGGACGACGAGCGGTCACCCCCGCCGCACCCCCGCCCCCGCCCAGACTCGACCGGCCCCGACGCGACCCGCCGCGGCTCGACCCGACCCGACCCGACTCGACCCAGTGTCTGCTCCGGCTTTGGCGGCGGAATGCGCGAGTGGCCGCTGGGTCGTGGTCTCTCCGACCCGCGACCCAGCGTGTGCTCCGGCTCGGGCGGTGGGATGCGCGAGTAGGCGCTGGGTCGTCGTCTCTCCGATCCGCGACCCAGGGTCTGCTCCAGGTACAGCGGGGGGAGGGGCGAGCAGGCGCCGGGTCGTGGGGTTTCTAGTGATCGAGGCGGGGCTGCGGTGGCTCGGCGGAGCGTCAGGACAGCGCGGTGAGAAGCTTGCGGACGCGCTGCGGAGAGACCGGCGTCGGCGTGCCGAGCTGCTGCGCGAACAGGCTCACGCGCAGCTCCTCGATCTGCCACCGGACCTCGGCCCGGCGTGCCGGGTCAGCACCGGGCGCCGCGGCCAGCGCGTCCTCGAGGTCACGCACCTGCCACGCCAGGTCCGCGTCGCGCGCGGGGTTCTCCGCGGCCTTCGTCAGTCGGTACCGGGCCGCGCGCAGGTAGCGCGGCAGGTGCACCAGGCGGTCGGCACCCGTCTCGACGACGAAGCCCGCGTGCACCAGGCCGCCGGCCTGCGCCCGGACGTCCGAGGCGGTGGCCAGCAGCGCCAGGCTCGTCGTGCCCTTGAGGTCGACCTCGAGCTCGCGCCAGGCCGTGAGCACGTCGACGAGCGTGCCGACGAGCGCGTGCACCCGGTCCTCGAGCCGGTCGCGCAGCCACGTGCGCAGCTCGGCGTACTGCGCGGCGTCGCGGACATCCTGCGGGGCGCGGCGCGGCGTCCCGGCGCCGAGGTGCTCGGCGACGAGCGCGTCGATCGCCGCGAGCTGCACGTCCTCGACCAGCGCCTCGCGGCTGGGGTAGGGGTTGGCGGCCAGCGCGAGCGCCTGCGCGCCGCTCCAGCGCGACGTGACGCGCGCCGGGGCGAGCCCGATGTCGAGCAGCAGCAGGCGTCGCAGCCCGGCGCGTGCGGCGGCCGGGCGCGCGGACTCGTCGGCGAGCGTGCGCACCGAGACCGTCGCCGGTCCGCCCGCGCGCTCCTCGACCAGCGAGGGGAACGCGCGCACGAGCGTCGCGCCCGAGCGCACCTCGACCACCTCGGGGAGCGTGAGGTCGTCGGGCCACGTCGTGAGCCCGCTCCGCGTGACACCCTCCACGAGCGACCCCGCGGCCGACGAGCCCGTACCCGACGGGCCCCCCGCCGACGAGCCGGCAGCAGACGGACCCGCAGACGACAAGCCCGCAGCCGACGAGGCTCCCGACGATCCCCCGGCGCCCGCGGACGCACCCGCGCGGTCCGACGAGCTGCCCGGCACCGCGCCGCCCCCGCCGCCCGGCCGACGCCGTTCGTCGTCCCGCCCACGCCCGCGCGGCGCAGGACGGCCCGCGTCGTCGGCCACCAGACCCGCCTCGCGCATCGCCTGCCGCAGCGCGGACCGCACCGCCGTGTCGACCGCGTCCTGCGCACGCCCCGCGAGCCGGTGCTGCAGCGCGGCGAGGTCCTTGCCCTCGTCGACCACCCCGCCGCGGTCGCCGACCACCCGGAACGTCACGCGTAGGTGCGCGGGCAGCCGCTCGTCGTCGAACGCGTCGGCGGGGACGTCCACGTCCCGCACGGCGCGCACGGCCGAGGCGAACGCCTGGTGGAACGACGGAGCGGCGTCGCCGGCGCGGACCGTGTCGGCCCACGACGCGGTGTGCTCGCGCAGCCACGCGCTCACCGCGCGGCCCACGTCGGGTGCCGGGACCAGCTGCACGCGCACGGGCTTGGGCAGCGCGCGGATCGTCGCGACGACGAGCTCGTCGAGCAGCCCGGGCACCATCCAGCCGAACCCGTCGGGCGTCAGCCGCGGCAGCTGCGCGAGCGGGATGTGGACGGTGACCCCGTCAGCCTCGGTGCCGGGCTCGAACTGGTAGGTCAGCGGAAGCGACAGGTCGCCCTGCGGCCAGCGCGACGGGAACGACGACTCGTCGATCGCGTCGGCGTCGGACGAGACGAGCAGCTCGCGCGAGTACGTGAGCAGGTCGGGGTCGCGGCGCCGCGCGGTCTTCCACCACTGGTCGAAGTGCCGCGCCGAGACGACGTCGGCCGGCACGCGCTCGTCGTAGAAGTCGAACAGCGCGTCCTCGTCGGCCAGCAGGTCCGCGCGGCGGGCGCGAGCCGCGAGCTCGGTGGCCTCGGCGAGCAGGCGCCGGTTCTCGTGGAAGAACTCGTGGTGCGTGGTCCACTCGCCCTGCACGAGCGCGTGCCGCACGAACAGCTCGCGCGCCGCCTCCGGGTCGACCTTCGCGTACAGCACGCGCCGCCCCGCGACGACGGGCAGGCCGTACAGCAGGACGCGCTCGGTGCACATCGCGGCGCCCTGCTTGGTGGACCACGCCGGGTCGGAGTACGAGCGCTTGACGAGGTGAGCGCCGATCTCCTCGGCCCACGCCGGGTCGATGCGCGCGACGTCGCGCGCCCACAGCCGGGACGTCTCGACGAGCTCGGCGGACATGACCCAGGCCGGCGGCTTCTTCGCGAGCCCCGAGCCGGGGAAGATCGCGAACCGCGCACCGCGTGCCCCGAGGTACTCGTTGCGGCCCCTGCGGTCCGGCTTGCCCGGGGTGCGTCGGTCGCCACGACGAGCCGGCGCGGCGACCTCGGTGGCCTCCTGCATGCCCACGTGCGACAGCAGCCCCGCGAGCACCGAGCGGTGGATCGCGTCGGCGTCCCACTCCTGGCGCAGCTCGCCGCGCCGCGGCCCGCCACCCGCCTGCTCGTCGGCCGGGTCCCCGGTCCCGCCAGGTGAGCTCGCTGTGGCCGACGAGCCGACGAGATCGGCAGTCCGGTCCGAGCTCGGCAGTCCGGACTGCCGAACCGGCGTCGCTGTGCCGAGCTCGCCGCTGCCGCGCGCGCGGTCCGCCCCGGGCAGGTGCTTGGCCAGGTCCTTGAGCTGGGTCACCACGTCCTGCCACTCGCGGACGCGCAGGTAGTTGAGGTGCTCGCTGCGGCACAGGCGGCGGAACGCGTTGCCGGACAGCTCGCGCTGCTGCTCGCGCAGGTACGTCCACAGGTTGAGGTAGGACAGCAGGTCGGAGGTCGGGTCGGCGAACCGCGCGTGCAGCGCGTCGGCCTTCTCGCGCTCCTCGGACGGGCGTTCGCGCGGGTCCTGGATGGACAGCGCGGCCGCGACGACGACGACCTCGCGCAGCACCCCGCGCCGCGCCGCCTCGACGACCATGCGCGCGAGCCGCGGGTCCACGGGCAGCTGCGCGAGCGCGCGACCCGTCTCGGTGAGCCGCGTCCCGCCCGCGCCCGTCTCGATCGCGCCGAGCTCGGTCAGCAGCTGCACGCCGTCGCGCACCGCGCGCACGTCCGGCGGGTCGACGAACGGGAAGTCCACGACGTCCTCGGGGGTCGCCGCGACGCCCACCGCGATCATCTGCAGGATCACGGACGCGAGCGACGTGCGCAGGATCTCCGGCTCGGTGAACCGGTCGCGGCGCTCGAAGTCCTCCTGCGAGTACAGCCGGATCGCGATGCCGTCGGCCACACGACCGCACCGGCCCGAGCGCTGGTTCGCCGACGCCTGGCTGATCGGCTCGATCGGCAGCCGCTGCACCTTGGTCGCCTTCGACCAGCGGCTGATGCGCGCTGTGCCCGGGTCCACCACGTACCGGATGCCCGGCACGGTCAGCGACGTCTCCGCGACGTTCGTCGCGAGCACCACGCGGCGGCCCTGGTGCGACGAGAACACGCGGTGCTGCTCGGCCGCCGACAGCCGCGAGTACAGCGGCAGCAGCTCGACCGCCTGCGGGTGCCGCGGGTCGGTGACGCGCGTGCCGAGCGAGGCGCGCAGCGCGTCGGCCGCGTCGCGGATCTCACGCTCGCCGGACAGGAACACCAGGATGTCGCCGGGTCCCTCCGCGCTGAGCTCGTCGACGGCCTCGGTGATGCCCGTCATGAGGTCGCGCTCCCGGACCGCCTGACGTGCCGGCGCACGGGACGACGAGCTCGCGGCCGACGATCGCGCGCCGCCCTTCGTCGGACGGGACGACGAGCGCCCCCCGCGACCCGGACGCTCGTCGGACTCCGTGAGCTCGTCCTCGTCGTCGACGCCGAGCGCGTCCGGCGACAACGGCCGGTACCGCAGCTCGACCGGGTACGTCCGGCCCGTGACCTCGACCACCGGGGCGGGGACGCCGTCGGGGTGCTCGGGCGTCGCCGGTCCCGCGAAGTGCCGCGCGAACCGGGCCGAGTCGATCGTCGCCGAGGTGATGACGACCTTGAGGTCCGGGCGGCGCGGCAGCAGGCGCGTGAGGTAGCCGAGCAGGAAGTCGATGTTGAGCGAGCGCTCGTGCGCCTCGTCGATGATCAGCGTGTCGTACGCCAGCAGCAGCGGGTCGCGCTGGATCGCCGCGAGCAGGATGCCGTCCGTCATGACCTTGACGAGCGTGTGCTCGCTGGACGTGTCCGTGAAGCGCACCTGGTACCCGACGAGCTCGCCGAGCGGCGTGCCGATCTCCTGCGCGATGCGCTCCGCGACGCTGCGGGCCGCGATGCGCCGAGGCTGGGTGTGGCCGATCTGGCCCTCGCGGCCGCGGCCCAGGCCCAGCACGATCTTGGGGATCTGCGTCGTCTTGCCCGAGCCGGTCTCGCCCGCGACGACGACGACCTGGTGGTCGCGGATCGCCGCGGCGATGTCCTCGCGGCGCGCGCTGACCGGGAGCTCGGGCGGGTAGGTGAGCGGGGGCAGGACGGCCGCCGCACGTGCCTGCGCGGCACGTGCTCGTCGTGCCGCGCCCCCGCCGCGCGGGTTCGTCGTCTGCCCACCCTGCGTCTGTTCGGTCGTCGTCCGGCCCTGCTGGCCCTGGCGTCGCTTGCCGGGGCGGCCCCGGCGCTGCCCTGCGGGCTGGTCTCCCGACTGCTCACCCGAGCGACCGGAGGCGCGGCGGGGACGGTCCGCGCGGTCCGGGTGCTGGGGCTGGTCGGTGGTCACGACCTCCCATCCTCCCAGGTCTGCCCGGAGGTCCGCCCCTGGATTCCGCTGAGCCGGGTGCGAGCGGTCCCCGTGTGATGAGGTGGGGGCATGACTGGGCAGGACGGAGAGCGCCGAGCGCTCGCGGCGCTCGAGGCGTCAGGGATCGGGTTCGAGATCACGCGGCACGGGCCGGTGCGCTCGCTCGCGGAGGCCGCGGCGGTGCGGGGCGTCGAGCCGGGGGACGTCGTGAAGTCGCTCGTCGTGCGGCGCGGCGACGACGACTACCTGTTCGTCCTCGTCACGGGTGACCGCGCGATCTCGTGGCCCAAGCTGCGCGCGCTCCTCGGCGTCTCGCGGCTGTCGCTGCCGGACGCCGGGACCGCGCTGGAGGTCACCGGGTACGAGCGCGGCACGATCACGCCGTTCGGGTCGCTCACGGCCTGGCCGGTGGTCGCCGACGAGCGCGTGCGGGGGCGGCGGGTGTCGATCGGCGCGGGTGCGCACGGCGTGGCCGCGACCGTGGACGGCGACGACCTGGCGCGCGCGCTGGAGGCGACCTTCGCGGACGTCACGCAGGACGCGACGCCTGCCTGAGCGACGCCCGCCTGTGCGCCCTGCCGCTCGGCCTGCGGATCGCGTCCTGCGGATCGTGTCCCGCGGGTCGTGTCCCGCGGAGCTGGTCCCGCGGATCGTGTCCCGGGGGGACGAGGACGGGGGCCGCGACGCGGACGTCGCGACCCCCGTCGGGATCGATCAGGACCTCACGAGGCCCAGGTCGCTCAGAGGTGCGGGGCGGTGCCCGGGACCGGCGGCGTGACGGGCGCGCGACCCTTGGCGTGCGTCAGCGCGAGCGAGGCCGACTCACCGGAGTCGAGCTTCCACGCGAACGGCTGAGCACCCGTGCAGGTCTTGGTGCCGAGCGCGGCCTTGCCCGTGAGCAGGTAGTTCGTCAGCGTCGTGTCGACGCACTTCGACGAGCCGAACGCGGTGTGGCCCCAGCTGTTGCTCGAGATGAACGAGGAGTTCTTCAGGAGCTTGGCGGCCTTGTACGCACCGCGGTAGTTGGTCGCGGGGTCCCACTTGTTGCCGATCACGAGGATCGGGGCGGACGTGGCGGCCGAGAAGCTGCCGCGGTAGGAGTCCTCGTCCTTGGCCGTCCACGTGGACGACGCGCACGGCGCCGAGGCCCAGGTCCACAGCTGACCGAAGCCACCGCCGGTCTTCTCCGCCTCCTGGCCCGCCTTGGTCCAGGCCGACGCGTTCGCCGGGTTGAGGCCGTCGGTGCACAGGACGGACTGGAAGGCCTCGGGCGAGTTGTCGTACGGGTACCCGAAGCCGGGCGCCTTCGCGAGCCTGGCGATCTCGCGCTCGTCGGCGTCCTTGAGGTCCGTGAAGTCCTTCATGCGCTTGGTGAGCTGCTTCTTCGCGGCGTTCCACGCCTTGCGCTCGGCGCTCGTCTGGGGCTGCTGCTGCAGCGTGATCAGCATGTCGAGGTCCATGTCGACCCACGCCCAGCCGTCGGACGAGTACAGGTCGCTCAGGAGCAGCGACATGACGAACGGGTAGTCGATGATGAAGCCGTCGCCCAGGTCGATCGGCTTGGCCTTGACCTTCTTCGCGAAGGAGTCGAACAGCGCGGTCGGGTTCGAGCTGCGCTGCGCGAGCATGCAGTACTTGGGGCCCTTCACGCCGCAGCGCCGCAGGATCTCGCGGAACGCCTTCCATGCGCCGTCACCGGAGGCGATGCGCTGCGTCTGCGGGATGTTGGCGGTCGCGGCGCGACCCTGCCAGCCGGCCGGGTCCACGACGCCGTCGATGACGATCGCGCGGACGCGGTCCGGGTAGAGGTTCGCGTACACGTTGCCGAGGTAGGTGCCGTAGGAGAAGCCCAGGAACGACAGCTTCGAGTCGCCGAGGGTGC
This sequence comes from Cellulomonas sp. A375-1, assembly GCF_001040865.1. Classification (NCBI taxonomy): domain Bacteria; kingdom Bacillati; phylum Actinomycetota; class Actinomycetes; order Micrococcales; family Cellulomonadaceae; genus Cellulomonas; species Cellulomonas sp. A375-1. Next base: position 24,226 of record NZ_LFKW01000152.1, read on the forward strand.
GGCGCAGCACGTCCATGTCGCGCGCGACGTTCGCGGTCGACATCGACGCGGACAGCGGCTGGCCCGTGGTCGAGCAGGCCGTGCCGAACTTCTTGGCGGCGTTGATGTAGTCGATCCGCGTCGCGACGGTCGCCGGGTAGGCGTTCTCGAGGATCGGCAGGAGCGCGTCGGTCTGCGCGCCGAGGTTGCGCCAGCAGGAGACGTTCGAGCTGAAGTTCGTGCCGCGCGGGTCGATCCCGACGACGTCGAACCGCTTGACGATGTCCGCCGGGAGGAAGTACGCCGCGTTGGCGGCGAGCGAGACGGCCGAGCCGCCCGGGCCGCCGGGGTTCACGAAGAGCGTGCCGAGCTTCTTGGTCGGCTGCGTGGCGCGCGAGCGCAGCACGGCGACGCTGGTCTGCTCACCGGTCGGGTCGTCGTAGTCCAGCGGGAGGTCGACCGTCCCGCAGTCGACGCCGGGGCCGACCACGTTGGTGCAGTCGAACCAGTCGATGTCAGCGGTGACGGAGTCGACGCGGGCCGCCTCCGCGGCGCTCGTGCGGTCGGCGGGCGTCAGGGCGGGCGTCGCGGCGGGCGCGGCAGCGGGGCCGGCCGCGGTGGCGGCGGTCATCGACGACGCCGTCAGGGCCACCGTGACGACGAGCGCCGCGAGGGCGGACGCGCGAGTTCGGGCTTGCATGATGAGAAACCCCCTGTCATCAGGTACGACGCCGGGCCGGGTCGGCCTGGTCTCCCGTCGTACTGAGAGCAACCCTGGCGTCTCGGCAGGCCGCGTGGGGTCCCCCCAGGGGATGATGTCGTGTGAAGAATCGGTGCAGGCGGTGCCGATCGGACGCTCGCGGCCTGTCCACCGCAGCGGTGTCGGACGTGGCGGATACCGTCCGGCTCATGCGGATGCTGCACACGTCGGACTGGCACCTGGGCCGGTCGCTGCACGGGGTCGACCTGCTCGACCACCAGGCGGCGTACCTGGACCACGTGGTCGACGTCGTGCGCACCGAGCAGGTCGACGCGGTCGTCGTCGCGGGGGACGTCTACGACCGTGCGATCCCGCCGGTCGAGGCGGTCACGCTGCTCTCGGAGACGCTCGCGCGGCTCGCCGAGCTGACGACGGTCGTCCTGACGTCGGGCAACCACGACTCGGCGACGCGGCTGGGCTTCGGTGCCGCGCTCATGCGCGAGCGCGTGCAGCTGCGCACGCGCGTCGCGGGCCTGGACCGGCCGGTCGAGGTCACCGACGACGAGGGCCGCACGCTCCTCGTGTACGGCCTGCCGTACCTCGACCCGGACACCGTGCGCTCGCAGCTCGCCGAGCCCGGTGCGCCCGTGCTGGCCCGCTCGCACGAGGCCGTGACCGCCGCCGCGATGGCGCGCGTGCGCGCCGACCTCGCCGCGCGCGCGGGCGGGCCGCGGACGCGCTCGGTGGTCGTCGCGCACGCCTTCGTCGTCGGGGGAGTGGCGAGCGAGTCGGAGCGGGACATCCGGGTGGGCGGCGTGGACCACGTGCCGTCGCACGTGCTCGGCGGCGTCGACTACGCGGCGCTGGGGCACCTGCACGGGCCGCAGGTGGTCAGCGGACCGGCCGGCACGACGATGCGGTACAGCGGCTCGCCGTTGGCGTACTCGTTCTCCGAGCAGCACCACACCAAGTCCAGCGTGCTCGTCGAGCTGTCGGGCGAGCAGGTGCGCACCGAGCTCGTCGCCGCTCCCGTGCCGCGCCGGCTGGCCGACG
>NZ_LFKW01000152.1:26050-27266 GCF_001040865.1 Cellulomonas sp. A375-1
CACGGGCACGCTCGAGGACGTCCTGGGCGCGGCGGGCGCGCCGCACGTGGACGACTGGGTGCGCGTCGTGGTGACCGACGAGCGCCGACCGCAGGACCTGTACGCGCGCGTGCGGGCGCGCCTGCCGCACGCGCTCGTCGTGCAGCACCGGCCTCCCGCAGCGGTCGGCGCACCCGCGCTGCGCGCGGTGACCGCCGCCGCCGACCCGGTCGAGGTCGCGTGCGACTTCGTCTCCCACGTCACGGGCGCACGCCCGGACGACGACGAGCTCGCGGTGCTCCGCGCCACGCACGAGCACGCCGCGGCCGCCGAGCGGAGCGCCTGATGCAGCTCGTCTCGATGACGCTCCAGGCCGTCGGGCCGTTCGCGGGGCGTCACACGATCGACTTCGCCGAGCTCGGCGCGTCGGGCCTGTTCCTGCTCGAGGGCCCGACCGGCGCGGGCAAGTCCACCGTGATCGACGCCGTGGTGTTCGCGCTCTACGGCAAGGTCGCCTCGGCCGAGTCCAGCGGTGACCGCGTGCGCTCGGCCTACGCCGACGACGAGACGGAGTCGTTCGTCGACCTGACCTTCGAGGTCGGCGCCGGGCGGTTCCGCGTGCGCCGGACGCCCGCGTTCGACCGCGCGAAGAAGCGCGGCACCGGGACGGTGCGGCAGCAGGCGTCGGTGCGGCTGTGGCGGCTCGCCGCGGACGCACCGGCCTCGACGGACGACGAGCCGACGGGCGAGATGCTCTCGACGCGGCTCGACGAGGCGGGCGCGGAGATCCAGCGCGTCGTCGGGCTGGACCGTGAGCAGTTCGTCCAGACGATCGTGCTGCCGCAGGGCGAGTTCGCGCGCTTCCTGCGCGCGGACCCCGAGAAGGAGCGGCCCGCGCTGCTGCAGAAGATCTTCGGCACGCAGGTCTACCAGCGGATGCAGGTGCGGCTCGTCGAGATGCGCCGCGAGGCGGACCGCGCGACCGAGGGGACCCGTCGGGTCGTCGAGGAGAAGGTCGCGCACCTCGCGGGTGCGGCCGGGCTCGACGCGACCGCGCTCGCCCCCGTGCACGAGGCCGTGTCCGCAGCGCTCGTCGGACGCTCCGACACTCGCGCGCTCGACGCCGCGCTGGCGGGGCCGCTGGGACTGCTCGCCGACGAGGCGGCGCGGGCCCGCGCCGAGGCTGACGCGGCCACCGCCGAGCACACCGCGGCCGGCTCCGCGGCCGAGCTCGCGC
>NZ_LFKW01000153.1:0-2286 GCF_001040865.1 Cellulomonas sp. A375-1
AGGGCGGTCGGAGGGGTCGGGGTGCTGCGGGCGGCCGCGGCGGGAGGGTGGCACGCGGCGGGTCAGGCGACGACCGCGGCGGGCAACCGCGCGGCCTCGTCGTCCGGGTGCCGCTCGTCGGCGGACGGCTCGACCGTCAGGACGCCGACCGCGCGCAGCACGAACGCCTCGGTCTGCTCGATCGCGCGCTCGCGCTCGGGCCCGTCGTCGGGGACGCCCCGGCCGGACAGGCACGCGTTGACGAGCGGGACGGTGGTGTCGAGGTCCTGCTCCGGGAACGCGCCCGACGCGATGCCGTCGGTGAGGATCTCGCGCAGGATCCGCTCGACGACCACCACGTGCTCGCGCACGCGCTGCTGCGTCTGGCGGGACAGGACGCTGCGCAGCTCCGGGCCGGGGGCCACGTGGTAGACGCGCTTGAGCTGGATCTGCTGGCTCACGTAGGTGCGCAGGCGCTCGACCGGGTCGTCGAGGTCGTCGAGAGCGCGCTGCAGCGACGCGGCGTACTGCTCGGTCTCGTGCGTGATGAAGCCGACGAGGAGCGCTTCCTTGTCGGGGAAGTGGTTGTACACGGCGGTGCGGCCGACGCCCGCGGCGTGCGCGATCTCGGCGAGGGTCACGGCGTCGAAGCCGCGCTCCGCCATGAGGGTCGAGAGCGCGGCGAACAGCTTCTGCCGGGTCTGCTCGCGGTGCTCGTGGAGCGACCCGCCGATGATCTTGGGCATGCTGACAGTCTGACACAACATGTCAGATCGCCCGCATCGCGTGCACCCGCCAGCGGACCCGCAGGCCAGGGGCCCGCGATCCGCGTGATCACGCGGCTCCCGCTGCCGATACGGGACTTTGGTCCTTACACTCGGTTCGACCGTCGGTGCCGCCGGTGCACGCGCCGCACCGACCCCGAAGTGCGGGAGGTGCTCGTGCCCACGACGACCGAGCCCACGACGACCGAGCCCACGACGACCGAGCCCACGACGACCCTGCCCGCCGACGTCCGCGCCGCGCAGGACACGTTCGTCAGCACCGGTCGGCTCGCGGGGTCGGTCCGCCGCCTCGTCGCGGACTCCTGGCAGCGCAGCCGCCGCAGCGGCGTCGACCCCGAGCACCCCGCGCCGCGCGTCGACGTGTCCGCGAACGACCTCGACGGCCTGCGCCGCGCGACGCCCCTGACCGACGCGCTCCCCGTGGTCCGCCGCCTCCTGCTCGACACCGACCCGCAGTGGGTCGCGGCGATGACGGACGCGTCGGGCCGGCTCCTGTGGGTCGAGGGGAACGCGCAGGTGCGACGCGCGGTCAGCGGTGTCGGGTTCGTCGAGGGCGCGGTGTGGAGCGAGGACTGCGCGGGCACCAACGCGCCCGGCACGGCGCTCGCGACCAACCGCGAGGTCCAGGTGATCGGCAGCGAGCACTGGGCGCACCCCGTGCACGCGTTCAGCTGCGCGGCGGCGCCCGTGCACGACGCGCACGGGCGCGTGCTCGGGGTCCTCGACATCACCGGTGGGCCCGTCGTCGGGACCGGGCTCGCGATGCAGCTTGTCCGCGCGACCGCCACGGCCGTGGAGGCGACGGTCGGGCGGGTCACGACGAGCCCGCCCGCCGGACTCCCGGCGCCGACGCTGCGCGTGCTCGGCAGCCAGGGGGGCACGCTCGTCGTGGACGGCGCCGCGCACCGGCTCACGGGCCGGCACGCGGAGATCCTGCTCCTGCTCGCGGAGCACCCCGCCGGGCTGACGGGCGACGAGCTCGGGGTGCTGCTGTCGCAGTCCGACCTCTCGGGCGTGACCGTGCGCGCCGAGGTGTCGCGGCTGCGGCGCGTGGTCGGCCCGTTGCTGAGCGAGTCGCGCCCGTACCGGCTGACGCGCGCGGTGCGCACCGACGTCGACGCGGTCCGCGAGGCCCTCGCGCTCGGCGACGTCGCGCAGGCCGTCGGCTCCTACACGGGGCCCGTGCTGCCGCGTTCGTCGTCGCCGGGGGTCGAGCGGGTCCGGCAGGCCGTGTCCGACGAGGTGCGCGCCGCCGTCCTCGCGTCGCGAGACCCGAGGGTGATCGTGCGCTGGGCCGCGTCCGACGAGGGCGCCGACGACCTCACCGCGTGGCGCGCGCTCGCGGCGAGCAGCCCCGTCGGCTCCGCGGCTCACCTGCGGGCGAGCGCCCGGCTGGGCCGCCTGGAAGCCGAGCTGGGACCGCACGCGGCGCGCCGAGGCTGACCGTCCCGGTCCCCGCGGCCGGGCCCGGGCACCGATGGCCGCACGCTCGTCGGTGCGGCAAGATGCGTCGGGGGCGGGG
>NZ_LFKW01000153.1:2379-7178 GCF_001040865.1 Cellulomonas sp. A375-1
CGGTCGTGCGGCCGACGCCGTGGCGAGATCGAGCCGTGGCCCCGACTCGTGACGAGGAGCGCAACACCATGGCGCGCACGTGGGACGACGACCGCCTGCAGGACCTCATGCGCGCGGAGCGGTCGGCGCTCGCCGACGACCTCGCGTCCCTCACCGCGGACCAGTGGCGCCGCACGACGCTGTGCGGGCAGTGGGACGTCGAGGAGGTCGTCGCCCACCTGACGGCCGCGGCGAGCATGAACCAGTGGCGGTGGCTGCGCAGCATGGTGGGCGCGCGGTTCCGCCCCGACGTGCACAACGAGCGGCGGCTGGCCGAGCACCGTGGCCGGACCCCCGCGGAGACGCTCGAGCGGTTCCGCGCGATCGTCGCGAGCACCACTGCGCCGTCCGGGCACACGCCCGCCTACCTCGGCGAGGTGGTGGTGCACGCCCAGGACATCCGGCACCCGCTGGGGCTGACGACGACCCCGGGCGTGGAGGCGCTCACCGCCGTCGCGGAGTTCTACGCGGCGCGCGACTTCGCGGTCGCGAGCCGCACCCAGGTCGCGGGCCTCGAGCTGCGCGCCGACGACGGCCCCTTCACCGCGGGCGTGGGCGCGGGCAACCCTGTGGTCACGGGCTCGACGCTGGCCCTCGTGATGGTCATGGCGGGCCGGACTGCGTACGCCGTCGAGCTCGACGGCTCCGGCGCGGACGTCCTGCGCTCGCGCCTCGACGTCGTCGCGCGCTGAGCGGGGTCGTCACGACGCGTACGGGCGCGCGTCGGGCATGCTGGCTCCAGGCACGACCCCTGACGACGCACGACCGGACGACGAGGACGAGGGTGACGACGTGGTGCTGATCGGAGCGCACACGCGGGGCGAGGACCCGGTGGCGGCCGCCGCCGAGACCGGCGCGCAGGCGGTGCAGGTGTTCCTGGCGGACCCGCAGGGCTGGAAGAAGCCGGAGCCGCGCCCGGACGCCGACGCGATCGTCGCGAGCGGCCTCGGTGTCTACGTGCACGCGCCGTACCTGGTCAACGTCGCGTCGACGAACAACCGCATCCGCATCCCGAGCCGGAACATGATCGCCCAGCACAGCGCGGCGGCTGCGACCCTCGGGGCCCGCGGGCTCATCGTGCACGGCGGGCACGTGGGCGCGGGCGACGACATCGCGGTCGGCGTCGACAACTGGCGCAAGACGTTCGAGCGCGCGACCTTCCCGGTGCGCGTGCTCGTCGAGAACACCGCGGGCGGCGAGAACGCGTGCGCCCGCACGCTCGAGGCGATCGCACGGCTGTGGGACGCGATCGGCCAGTACGACGTGGGCTTCTGCCTCGACACGTGCCACGCGTGGGCCTCGGGCCTGGACCTCGAGACCGTGGTCGCGGACGTCACCGCGATCACCGGCCGCATCGACCTGGTCCACGCGAACAGCTCGCGCGACGAGGCGGGCTCGAACCGCGACCGGCACGCCAGCTTCGCGCACGGCACGATCCCGCCCGAGCTCATCGCGCACGTGGTCCGTGAGGCCGCCTGCGACGCGATCGTCGAGACCCCGGCCGAGGGCCAGGCCGACGACATCGCCTTCCTCCGGGCCGCACTCGCCGGCTGAGCCGTGCAACCGTGATGCAACCTCTGCGTGCCTAGCGTCGCGGACGAGCGTGGCAACGATGCCGCGCCCGGGCGCCACGGCCCCGCCGGCGCCCGTCGCACCCGGAGGGAGCGGCCGCATGACCGTCTACGCAGCACCCGGCAAGCCCGACAGCCTGGCCACGTATCGCGAGCGCTACGACCACTGGATCGGCGGCGAGTTCGTCGCCCCGGCAGCCGGTCGGTACTTCGAGAACCCGAGCCCCGTCACCGGCCACACGTTCACCGAGGTGGCACGAGGCGACGCCGACGACATCGAGCGCGCGCTCGACGCGGCGCACGGTGCCGCGCGCACGTGGGGGAAGACCAGCGCGACCGAGCGCGCGGTGATCCTCAACAAGATCGCCGACCGCATGGAGGCCAACCTCGAGATGCTCTCGGTCGCGGAGACCTGGGAGAACGGCAAGCCGATCCGCGAGATCCTCGCGTGCGACCTGCCGCTCGCGATCGACCACTTCCGCTACTTCGCGGGTGCGATCCGCGCGCAGGAAGGGTCGATCTCCGAGATCGACGAGGACACGATCGCCTACCACTTCCACGAGCCGCTGGGCGTGGTCGGGCAGATCATCCCGTGGAACTTCCCGCTGCTCATGGCCACGTGGAAGCTCGCACCGGCGCTCGCGGCGGGCAACACCGTGGTGCTCAAGCCGGCCGAGCAGACGCCCGCGTCGATCCTCTTCCTCATGGAGCTGATCGCGGACCTGCTCCCGCCGGGCGTGCTCAACGTCGTCAACGGGTTCGGCGTCGAGGCCGGCAAGCCGCTCGCCTCGTCGTCGCGGATCCGCAAGATCGCGTTCACGGGCGAGACGACGACGGGCCGCCTGATCATGCAGTACGCGTCGCAGAACATCATCCCGGTGACGCTCGAGCTCGGCGGCAAGAGCCCGAACATCTTCTTCGAGGACGTCGCCCGCGCCAAGGACGACTACTACGACAAGGCGCTCGAGGGCTTCGCGATGTTCGCCCTCAACCAGGGCGAGGTGTGCACGTGCCCGTCGCGGGCGCTGATCGCCGAGTCGATCTACGACGACTTCCTCGCGGACGGGATCGCGCGGGTCAAGGCCATCAAGCAGGGCAACCCGCTGGACACCGAGACGATGATCGGCGCGCAGGCGTCCAACGACCAGCTCGAGAAGATCCTCAGCTACTTCGACATCGGCCGGGCCGAGGGCGCCAAGGTGCTCACGGGCGGCGAGCGCGCGCACCTGGACGGCGACCTCGCCGACGGGTTCTACGTGACGCCGACCGTGTTCGAGGGCAAGAACTCGATGCGCATCTTCCAGGAGGAGATCTTCGGGCCGGTCGTGGCCGTCACGTCGTTCTCCGACTACTCGGACGCGATCGCGATCGCCAACGACACGCTGTACGGGCTGGGCGCGGGCGTGTGGTCGCGCGAGCAGGCGACCGCCTACCGGGCGGGCCGTGACATCCAGGCGGGCCGCGTGTGGACGAACTGCTACCACGCGTACCCCGCGGCCGCGGCGTTCGGCGGCTACAAGGGCTCGGGCGTGGGCCGCGAGAACCACAAGATGATGCTCGACCACTACCAGCAGACCAAGAACCTGCTGGTCAGCTACTCGGGCACCAAGCTCGGGTTCTTCTGAGAGCTGGGACCGGCTGATCGTCGGCGGACCGCGCGCCCCCGCTCGTCGGGCGGTGCGCGGTCCTGCGGCGCATGCTGGCAGGACGACGAGGAAGGAGGCCGACCCGTGGCCACGTCGCAGGTCGAGCGCGTGGCGGTCACCCCCGCCGCGGCGCAGCTGTTGCGCTCGCTGCGCGCGCAGCACGGCGAGCTCATGTTCCACCAGTCCGGGGGCTGCTGCGACGGCTCGTCGCCCATGTGCTACCCCGCGGGCGAGTTCCTCACGGGCGACGTCGACGAGCACCTGGGGGACCTGGAGGTCGGCGACGACGAGACCGGCCCGGTGCGCGTCCCGGTGTGGATGACGAAGGCGCAGTACGAGTACTGGAAGCACACGCACCTGACGATCGACGTGGTGCCCGGCCGGGGCGCGGGGTTCTCGCTGGAGGCGCCGGAGGGGGTGCGGTTCCTCATCCGCTCGCGGGTGCTGACCGATGACGAGTACCGCGAGCTGCAGGCGACGGGCGTGCTCTGACGGGGCGGCACGGGCGCGGCAGATCCGCTCCGCCGAGCGGGCCCCGAACGCCGTGCATGGTTGCTAGCGTGCCGTCATGACGACCGATTCGAGCGCGTCCGACCAGATCGTGCCGGACGAGAAGGACTGGACCTGGGTCCTGCACGAGCGCTGCGACGAGTGCGGCTTCGCGGCCGCGGACGTCGATCCCCACCAGATCGGCGCGACCGTGCGCGACCTGCTCCCGCGGTACGTCTCGGCGCTGCACCGCGAGGACGCCGACGTGCGTCCCGAACCGGCGGTCTGGTCCACGCTCGAGTACTCGGCGCACGTGCGTGACGTGTTCCGCGTGTTCGGCGAGCGGCTCGACCTCATGCTCGCGCACGAGGACCCGCTGTTCGAGAACTGGGACCAGGACGCGACCGCGGTCGCGGATCGGTACGACCTGCAGGACCCGGCGGTCGTGGCCGACGAGCTCGTGGAGGCCGGCGAGGCGACCGCGGCGGCGTTCGACGCGGTGGCCGACGACGCGTGGGAGCGCTCCGGGCGCCGCTCGAACGGCTCGTTCTTCACGGTGCGGACGCTCGGGCAGTACTTCCTGCACGACGTGGTCCACCACCTGCACGACGTGCGCGCCTGACGTCGTCGTCCACACCGTCACCCGTTCGTCCACAGGGCTGTCCACACCCGTGGGTATCTGTGCGTGAGCGTCTGTGGACAACGTCCGCCGATACCGTGGACGACGCGCCCCGTCCGGTGCACGAACGGTTAGGCACCCGATAGCACCGCGAACGAAACATCCCGGCAGCATCCAGGCCCTACCGTGCGCGCATGGACGTTGCGCTCCCGGCTGCGCTCGACGGCAGGCATGTGCTCGCACTCCCGGCAGGGACGGACCTGCTCGCCCTCGCGCGGGCCTGGTTCCCCGATGCCGCGTGGGAACGCGCGCCCGTCGCCGCGCCCGCGGCCCGGCCCATGACCGGGGCCAGGTTCCGCGGGATGGTCGTCGACGACGGCGGGGCGGCCGTGCCCGGGCGGCTGCCTCTCGCGGCCGCGGTGATCGTCGGGCCGC
>NZ_LFKW01000153.1:7274-7817 GCF_001040865.1 Cellulomonas sp. A375-1
GACGGGTCCGTGGACCTGTACGCGCTCGAGGGTGAGTCGACGCCGCAGGTCACGGCGTGGTGCGTGGCCGCGGCGCGGCGCAGCGGGGGGACGCTCGTGCCGGCGGGACGCACGCAGGTCGTCGTCCCCGACCCGCAGGCCGCGCCCGGGCTCACGCTGTGGTCACCCGTGCCGATGTCGCCGGGCGACGTGCTGCCGCTCGTTCGCCCCGCGATGATCGGCGCGCGCGTCGCCCCCAGCGAGCTGCCCACGCCGTCGGGGACCGACGGGCCGCCGGAGTGCGCGGTCACGGCGCAGTTCGAGTACGACGGTGCGGTCACGCTGCGCTCGTCGCGCGGCACGGACGTGCCCGCGGTGCTCACGACGCTCGACTGGCGCGAGTACGGGCCCTGGGCCTACCGCGTGCGGTGGCACCCGCCGGACGGCGAGGACCCGGACTCGGCGCTGTCGGCGATCGCTCGGCAGCGGGTCGCGCCGACGATCGCGCGTGTCACCGCCGCGCTGTGGCGGGCCGCGGGTGGGACCGTGGTCGACGAGGGCGGG
>NZ_LFKW01000153.1:7875-16391 GCF_001040865.1 Cellulomonas sp. A375-1
ACGCGTCGCGCGGTCCCGCCGCGCTGACCGCGCGCACCGCTCGTCCGACGGGCCCGCGACGGGTCCTGAGCTGCTCAGCCCTGTGCCGGCTGCTCGTCGTCCTCGCCTGGGACGGGCGCGCCGTCCGGCCACGCGGCGATGCACACGCGGTTGCCCGCGCGGTCCGACAGGATCCAGCTCGCGGGCGCCCCGGACTCCTCGACCACACGACCCCCGGCGGCGAGCGCGGCGGCCAGGCGGGACTCGGCGTGCTCGCGCGCCACGGAGACGTCGACGTGCATCGCGTGCCGCAGCGGCCGGGCCGGGTCGAGCTCCTGCATCCACACGGTCGAGCCGTGGCCCAGCGGGTCGATGCTGTTGTCGTCGGACGCCTGCGCGTAGCCCAGGACGGCGCGCCAGAACCCGAGGTCGGTGTCGTCGGGCCGGGCGGAGACCGCGAGCTGGACCTCCTGGACCGCGGCCCGGTCGGCGACGGCGCCGTGCGTGCGCGCGACCGCCGAGATCACGCGGGCGAGGTCGACGTGCCGCTCCTCGAGGTGCCACAGGTCGCGCGTGAGCCGCACGCCGAGCTGCCCGTCGGTGATCGACAGGTGGACCCCCGAGCCCTCGAGTCCGTGCACGCCCGCGACGTCGACGGCCATCGCCGCGGCCGCGGCGAGCGACGGGACGCGGAACACCGCCGCCGCACCGCCGTGCAGCACCACCCAGTCCTCGAGACCGTCCGCCGCCAGGAACGCCCGCCAGCCCGCTTCGCTCATGGATGCCTCCCAGGGCGAACCTAGCGCCGTGGCACCGGCAGGGCAGCCGGTCAGACGAATGCGGGTGAGCCGGACGGCACCAGGTCCACCTGCACGGTCAGCTTCGAGCCGCTGCCCTCGGTGAAGATCACGCCCCGCAGCGGCGGCACGTCGTGGTAGTCGCGCCCCCACCCGAGCACGACGTACCGGTCGTCGACGAGCTGGTCGTTGGTCGGGTCCGCGTCGACCCACCCCGCGCCCGGGACCCACACGGACACCCAGGCGTGGGACGCGTCGGCGCCGCGCAGCTTCTCGCGCCCGGCCGGCGGCCGCGTCTCGAGGTACCCGCTGACGTAACGCGCGGGTACGCCGTGCAGCCGCAGCGCGGCGATCATGAGGTGCGCGAAGTCCTGGCACACGCCGGTGCGCTGCGCGAGGAGCTGGCGCTGGGTCGTGGTGACCGTCGTCGACCCCGTGCGGTACGTGAGCTCGTGGCGGATCCGGTGGCACAGGTCGACGACGACCTCGGCGAGCGGACGCCCCGGCGCGAACGACGGCTCGGCCCACGCGCGCACCTCGTCGACGAACGTCACGTGCGCGGACGGCAGCACCATCTCGCGCAGCGCGACGAGCGCGTCGGGCGACATCGCCGCGGCCTCCGAGCCGGACTGCACCGACGCCGCGGTCTCGTCCCACGCGACGGTCGGCAGGCTCGCCGCGTCGGGCTGCGGCCGGGTGACCTCGATCGTCGAGCGCGCGGTCACGACGAGCCGGGTGTGCGGCTCGGTGACGCAGTAGTACGTCGTGCGGTTGCCGAAGTAGTCGTGCTGCACGGCGGTGTCGGCGGGGGCCGGGTCGAGCTCGACGTGGCTGGTCACGCACGTCTGCCCGGGCAGGTCGCGCGGGGTCATGACCGTGCGCCCGTAGGAGTCGGTGACCTCCTGCGGGTAGGTGTACGTGGTGCGGTGCACGAGGTCGTACGTGCGGCTCACGGCGCCTCCTCCTCGTCGCCCGCGTCCCACGGGTCGTCGAGCGCGCGAGCGGCGAGCGGCCGCGCGAAGTGCACCTTCTCGATCTCGTCGGCGACGGCCAGCAGGCGCCACTGGATCGAGTCCAGCGTCTCGGCCAGCCGCGCCCGTCGTCCGTCGGCGTCGCGCGCGGCGGCCGCGGCAGGGTCGAGCTCGGCGACGAGGTCGAGCACCTGCGTGAGCAGGCGGTCGCGCTCGTCGGTGCTCCGGGCGCGCATCGGGACGCCCGCCAGGTCGCGGCGCAGGCGGTCGAGCTGGAACGCGAGCGAGCGCGGGTTGGCGTCGTCGAGCAGCAGCAGGTCGAGCACCGCGGTGACGCCCGCGTCGTCGGGGTAGCGGCGGCGGAACGTGATCGACGAGTCGTGCGCGAGCACCACGGAGTCCACGACGTGCGCCTCGACCGTGCGGGCCAGCGGTTCGACGAGCGTGCGGCGCAGCGCGGCGACCACGTGCTGCGCGCGCTCGAGCCGACGACCCGCGTCGAGCAGGTGCCAGCCGACGTCCCGGACGAGGCCCTCGGCGACGATCCCCGCGACCGCGAGCAGGCCCTCGAGCGTGCGGTCGAGCACGGGCCGCAGCCCGGCGGTCGCCGCGCGCGCGTCGTCGAACCGGCCCAGGTCGAGCCCGACCTCGGGGACGCGCTGGCGTGCGCGCTCGGCCCGCAGCGCGCGGTCGATCCGGGCGAGCGGCCCGAACGTGTCGGTCGAGAGCTGGTCGCGCACCGCCGCGGCGGCGTTGCCGAGTCCCGCCACGGACGCCGCGATCGACTCGGGGCGGGCGCGGTCGAGAGCGAGCTCGCGCAGCGTGGGGGCGTGCGTCGCGTCGTCGGCGGCGTCCGGGTCGACGAGCGCGCCGACGAGCACAGCGAGCGCACGCCCGCCCGCGGACCGCGGCCGCCCGTGGAAGTCGTCCCACCGGTCGACGACGACGCGCAGGTCGCGCGCCTGGTCCTCGGCGCGTTCGGCGTAGCGACCCAGCCAGAACAGGTTCTCCGCGGTGCGCGGCGAGATCCCGACTCCCGCGCGGCGCGCGACGGTCACCTCACCGGCACTCTCGGTCGCCTCCGCGGGCTGGTCCGCGCCCGCACCGGCGAGCACCCACACGTCCTTGGCGACCGCGCCGGTCCGCGACGAGACCACCGGTCCGTCCGCGACGCGCGCGAGCCCACCCGCCATGACCGTGTACGCACCGCGGTGCGCCACCGCGAACGTGCGGAGCACCCCGACACCCGAGTCCGCCCGCGCCGGCCGACCGCCGGCGGGCTCGTCGTCGGGGCCGGGCAGGTCCACGACCGCCCCGCCGCCGACGCGCGCCTGCCCGGCCCAGCGCCACGGCTCGGCGGCGATCCGTGCCGCGAGCGCGTCGCGCGCGGCCGCGTCGAGGGTCCACCCCAGCACGCCGCGTTCCTCGCGGGACAACGGGATCAGGACGAGGTCTGCGAGGTTCGCGAGCACGTGCGACGCCGACGACGCCTCGCCGCACCACCAGGTGGGCGCGGACGGCAGCAGCAGGTCCTGGTCGAGCACCGTGCGCGCGAGGCGCGGGAGCGCCGCGATCACCGCGGGGTTCTCGAGCACGCCCGACCCGAGCGGGTTGACGACCGAGAGCGTCCCGGCGCGCACGGCCCGCACGAGCCCCGGGACGCCGAGGCGTGACCCGGCGCGCAGGTCCAGCGGGTCGCACCAGGCTGCGTCGACGCGACGCAGCAGCACGTCGACCGGCTCGGTCCCGCCCAGTCCCCGCACCCACAGCCGACCGTCGCGCACGACGAGGTCAGAGCCCTCGACGAGGGGCAGCCCGAGCATCGAGGCGAGGTACGCCTGGTCGAACGCGGTCTCGGAGCCAGGCCCGGGCGTGAGCAGCGCGATGCGGGGCTGCGGCGCCGACGGCGGCGCGACGTCGTGCAGCGTCTGGCGCAGCGCGCGGAAGAACGGGCCGAGCCGCTGGATCGGGGTCTGCCGGTACACGCCTTCGAGCACCTGCGCGACGACGCGTCGGCCCTCCATCGCGTACCCGGCCCCCGACGGCGCCTGGGTGCGGTCGACGAGCGCGAGCCACGTGCCGTCGTCGTCGCGCGCGAGGTCGGTGGCGGTCAGGACGAGCTCGCGCCCGCCCGGCAGGCGCAGCCCGTCGACCGTGCGCAGGAACCCGGGGTGCGCGACCACCGAGGTGGGGGGCAAGAGCGAGTCCGTGAGCAGGCGTCGGGCGCCGTAGAGGTCCTGGAGGACGGCGTCGAGCAGCTCGGCGCGCTGGGCGATGCCGGCCTCGAGGCCCGACCACTCGTCCTCGTCGATCACCACCGGCGCGGGGTCGAGCCGCCACGGCTCGTGCTCGGCCGCGGTGCCGTACGTGACGCCGTGGTCGGCGAGCAGCGCCTCGGCCTCCGTGCGGGCGCGGGCGAGGTCCGTCTCCGTCGGCATCGGGGCGTGCTCGGGCAGCCAGTCCCACGTGCCCCCGGGGCGTGCGCCGGTCGGCCCGGCGGAGGAGAGCACGTCCATCACAGCCCGAGTCTGACGCACGACCAGGCCAGAGGGCTTGCGTCTCGCATCGTGGTCGGACCCCTCAAATACTTGACCACATCAGTCGGATTAGAGAGTCTTCGGCCCACGGGGGTCGGCCGTCGGGGGACGGGCCGACCCCCTGACCTTTCCCCACCCCCCGCAGCGTCCCCCACCACCCGCGACCCAGCGGTCGCTCCGGCCATATCGACGGCAGGCCTGATCAACCGCTGCCTCGCTCCCCCCACCACCCGCGACCCAGCGGTCGCTCCGGCCAAATCGACGGCGGGCTTGCTCAACCGCTGCCTCGTGGGCGATGGGTGGACGACGGGGCCCGCGCTGCGGGCCGGCGTCTCCTCGCGCTCCGGGAGTGGACGCTGCGTCACTGCTCGGGCGCGGGGGTGCGGTCAGGCGAGACAGGGGTTGCTCCGGGCGCGGGGTGGTCGGGCCTGAGTAGGTGCTGGGTCGTCGGGGTGGTGGTGCGGCGAGACAGGGGTTGCTCCGGGTGCGGGACGTCGAGGCCTGAGTAGGTGCTGGGTCGTCGGGTGGGGTCTGGGGTCAGGGGGTGGGGTGGGGGAGGAGGTCGGTGAGGGCGGGGGCGACGTCGATGCCCAGCTCGCGGCGCAGGAGTCGGCGGTGGTCGTCGAGCGCGCGGTAGGCCTCGGCGCGGTTGCCCTCCGCGAGGAGCGCCTCGAGGAGCAGGCGCTGGGCGGTCTCGCGCAGCGGCTCGGCGTGCACGAGCGCCGCCGCGACCTGCGCCGCGGCCGCGGGCTCGTCGGCCAGCCACCGGTAAGCCGCCCGCTCGAACGCGTGCAGCACCTGCTGCCGCAGCCACGCACGGTCGAGCAGCACGGTGTCGTCGTCCCAGCCCGGAAGCAGCTCGACGGTCGGCCGCACCACCCCGGGCACGCACCGCAGCACCTCGTCGACCGGGACCGTCCCGGCAGCGACACGTGCTGCCCACTCGACGACGTCCGCGACGTCCACGGCCACGCCCGCCCCGAGCCGCACGGTGCGGCGGTGCGCGTCGACGAGCTGCGGGACGGCACGGTGCAGCCGCCACAGCGTGGTGCGCAGGTTGCCGCTCGCCCGGTCGGCCGCGCAGTCGGGCCACAGCTCACGCGCCGCCCGGCTCCGCTCGACCTCCGTGCCGTGCCGCGCGAGCAGGACGATCAGGGGCCGCGTCCCGTCGGGCAGGTCGACGTGCGCGCCGTCCCTGGTCACGTAGGGCCCGTCGAGCAGGTGCACGACGAGGCCTGCGGTGCTCACCACGGTCGTCGTCGGCATCGTCGCCCTCCCCGCGCGGACGGCCACGAGGCCGAACGCCCGAGGAGAAGGTGCCCCCGGCGGACGCGTGAGATACCGGCCGGGCCGGGTCAGCTCAGGACCGCGTAGCGCCCCTGCACCTGGATCTCGGTGGCGGACAGGTTCTTCACGGTGATCCAGTACGTCAGCAGGCCCGCGCCCGCGAGCTGGACCTGCACGTCCCACTCGAGCTGCGCGCCCGAGCCGCCGATCGTCGTCGGGACCACGGTCCAGACGACGTTGGCGGCGAGCGGCCACGAGTGCGTGAACCACTTCTGCGTGGCGCCCGCCGGCACCGGACCGGTGAACTGCGTGCCGACCTGCATGTGAGCTCCTTCGTCGGGCGTCCGGCGTCCGCCGGTGCGCGTCAGACGGACGCGACGACGGCGTACCGGCCGTCGACCGTGACGTCCTGGTCCGTGTCGTTCGTGACCGCGACCCAGTACTGGATGCGCTCGCGGGACGTGCGCTGCACGCGCGTCTCCCACCGCACGCCGCCCACGGGTGTGACGGGCGTGCTGGGCACGACGGTCCACAGCGCGTGCCAGCACGCGGGCCAGTCGTAGGTGAACCACGTGACGGTCTGGTGGGCCTTGACCGGTCCGGTGAACTGCGTGCCGACGTACGGGCCGCTGAACTGCGGGAGGTGCGGGGCGAGCACGGCGGTGATCGCGCGCTTGCACACCACGCAGAACGGGGCGGTGAGGATGCGCATCTTGCACGTGTGCATCGAGCGGTAGATGCCGCAGCGGGCGCGCGCGCCGCCCTCGAACAGCCCGACCGTCGACTCGGGCACAGGGCTCGGCTGCTCGGAGTCCGGGCCGCCGCAGTTGCCCGCGCCGCGCACGAGCGTGGGCAGCGGGGTGGTCGCCGCGATGAGCTCGTGCCACTTCGTCGTCGCGCGGGCCGTGATCGTCGTGACGTTCGGCTCGACGGGCTCGCCCGTCGTCCACGTGTCCATCGCGTCGCCGTACTCGTCCTCGAGGCGGAACGCGGAGTGCCCGAGCTCGTGGACGCCGATGTCGGAGGCCTGCGGGTGGGTCGAGAACCATGCGACGGAGCCGCCCGCGCCGCCGTAGATCGGGTTGTTGACGATGATCACCGTCGCGTCGACCTCGGGGACCGCGGCGCTCGCGGTGGCCAGGGCGAGGGCCTCGTCGCCCGCGAGCAGCCGACGCGTGCCGGCGACGCAGTACGTCGCGTCGAAGAACGTCGCGGGGGTCTTGCCCGACCCGGGGCTCGGGTCGTCCGCGCAGGCCACGGGCTCGTCGGCGCCGGAGTCGGTCGACGAGACGTCGACGCGGAAGACGTTGAGCGCGCACCAGTTCTCGGTGAACGGGGGCGTCGCGAACAGCTTCGAGACGAACGCCTCGGCGTCCGCGTGGAACTTCGTCAGCTCGGCCGCCTGGTAGCCCTCGGACAGGATCACGAGGCACCAGCGGCTCGCGTCGGGACCGTGGTCGACGATCTTCGTCGTCGAGACCACCGCGCCGTCGGCCGCGCCCATCAGCTCGCCCCTTCCTCGAGCCGGACCTTCGCGAGCTGGCGGGGCGCGAGGCGTGCGGCGTCGGCCGCGTCCGCGTCGGCCCGGCCGCGCACGACGAGCTCGACCCCGCCCGGCAGGTCCGGGACGAGGACCTCGAACGCGCCCTTGACCTCGTCGGCGGCGACGTGGCGCGGCAGCACGCCGTGCCGGTTGTGCACCTCGTACTGCGACCGGATGGGCCGGTGCAGCACCTGCGTGTAGAGGACGGTGCCGCTCGCGTCGCGCACCTCGACCCACGAGCCGCGCGATCCCGCGGCCACGAGCTCGGTGTCGTCGGGCGGGGCGAGCGTCGCGACGCGCCGCTTGGCGGCGACGCGCACCTTCGCGCCCTCGTACGCGAACGTCACGCGCCACGAGGCAGGTTCCGACGCTCCCGTGCTTCCCGACGAGCCCGTCGTTCCCGAGGAGCCTGTTGTTCCCGACGAGCCCGTTGTTCCCGACGAGCCTGTGGTCCCCGACGAGCCGGCTGACTCGCCCGCGGTCGCGCGCACCTGTGACGGGCGCAGCGTCGGCCGCCCGGCGTCGCGGTGCTCCTCGCCCTCGCGACCCGGTCCGCCTCGCCCCCTGCCCTCGGTCATGTCATGCCCCCACGAACGCCGTGCCGTCCCAGACCGCCGCGACCTTCTCGCGCACGCTGGACGCCGAGACCTGCCCGGCGGACCACAGCAGCGCGAGCTCGTCGCCGAACCGCGTCACACCCGCGACCAGCCCCGTCGTGTTCGTGAACCGGTTCCACGCGCCGGGCACGCCCGACGACGTCGGCGCGCCCGGGTCGGGCGCGTACCAGCCCGCCGCGGCGAGCACCGGGGCGAGCCGCACGAAGCGGTCGGTCACGGTGGTCTGCGTGCAGGTCGTGGCGTCGCAGTCCCACAGCGACCAGGCGACGGACGGCACCGTGCCGGCGTCGGGTGCGGCGGTGTCGAGCACGCGCGCGACCACGGTCTGCGGACCCGCGCCGCCCTCCTGGCCGAGCGCGAGCGCGTCGGTGGCCGGGTCGACGAGCGCCGACGCGGGACTGAGCTCGAGCACGCGGCCGAGGTACGGCAGCAGGTCGGTCGGCGGCAGCACGCCGATCCCCGCGGGTGGCAGCGGCCGGACCGCGGAGAGCACGGGCAGGGTCGCGCCCTGGGCGTGCAGTGCCGCGCGGGCCGCGTCGAACGCCTCCGCGACGTCGTTGCGGACCTGCACGCTCACCGGGATCGACGCCTGCGCCGGCCCGGTGGGGCGGTCGTTGAGCCGCGTCGTCAGGTACAGCGGCGGCAGCACGGGGTCGAAACCCGGCGTCGGGTTGGGGCCCGCGACCCCGAGCGTCGCCGCGAGCACCTGCGCGCGCATCACCGCGTCGTCCTGGATGAGGTTCAGGTACCCGCCGACCTGCGTGATGTTCAGCGGCGGGGGCACG
>NZ_LFKW01000153.1:16463-48759 GCF_001040865.1 Cellulomonas sp. A375-1
GCTGCGCCTCGAGCATGTCGGGGGCGATCGCCGCGTCCAGGATCCGGGTGAGGGCGTCGATCGCCCGGTCCTCGGCCGTGCTGGCCGCGGGGGTCGTCGTGCTGGTCGTCGGCTCGGACATCGTGGTCTCTTCCGCTGGTGGGGTGGCTCTGCGGGTCGTCGGGGTCGTCGGGCTACAGGGTCGGGGCGGTGCCGCCGTCGACGACGCCACCGCTCCCCGTGCTCGGCGTGGTCCCGGTGCCCGGCGTGGTCCCGGTGCCGGGTGTGGTGCCCGTGCCAGGTGTCGTGCCCGGTGTGGTGCCCGTGCCGGGCGTGGTGGACGCGTCCTTCTTGTCGTTCTTGGCGCCGATCGCACCCGTCACGGCGGTCATGGCGGCCTTCGCCAGCCCGGACGCCTCGCTGATCGTCTTGTTCAGGGAGTCGGCGGTGGTCTCGGTCTGCACCTTCGCCTGCGCCGCGAGCTGCGTGAGCCCGGTGAGGTCGGTGGGCAGGTTCGTCGTGGGCTGCGACGCGATGAGCGCGGTCGCGAGCTCGGCCGGGGTGAGCGCCGTGGGTCCCTGGTTGATGGTGATCATCGGGCTCGACTCGAGCGTCGCGGGCCCGGAGGCGCCGTTCGGCCCGACGAGCTGGTTGCCGCTGCCGAACGCGGTCGCGACGTCGGCGGTCTTCTCGGCCTCGTCGGCCGGGGAGTCCTGCCAGTTCCAGAACCGCGTGAGGTCGATCTTCTCGCTCGACGCGCAGGAGCCGAGCACCGCCTCGCCCAGCACGCCGCGTGCGGGCAGCGTGATGGACGACTGCGGCGGCACGAACGCCTGCCGGTGGAACTTGAGCAGCGCCTCCTGCACGTCGCGCGAGGTGAACCCCGCCTCCTCGGCGAGCGGTGCGGGGATGAAGAACGGCATGAGCGCGGCGTTGCCGAAGTAGCCGATCACCTCGTTGGCGACGCAGTTGAGCAGCGGGACCTGCTGCGACGCGTCGGGGATCCCGCCGGCGGGCACGCCGATCGTGTACTGCTCGAGCATGATCGCCCGCTCCTCGGGCGTGAGCGACTGCCACACCGCCTTGGAGTAGGCGACGGTGTTCTGCACGACGTGCTGCAGCAGCCCCTCGATGCGCAGCAGGTCCGCGAACGACAGCTCGGGCGGCAGGCGCTTGGCCGCGACGGGCATGACGACGGGCATGCGCTCGGTGCCGCCCGCGCCGTTGTACGCCTCGATGACGTCGAGCGGGCCGATCACGGCCGTCGGGTCGGCGACCACGGGACCGCCCAGCTCACGCTCGAGCTCGTCGGCGTTCATCGTGACGTCGAGGCTGCGCAGGATGTCGAAGAGGTTCGTCAGAGAGCCCAGGTCGATGCCCGCGAACGGGTCGGTCTTGTAGCTGAACGTGCGCCACGTGCGCGAGAACTCGAACCGTGACAGCTCGCTGCGCGCGATGTAGTCGGGCAGCGTGAGTGCCGCCGTCCGCGTCTCGAACGCGCCGTTGCGCCGGTCGCGCAGGTTCTGCAGGAGCGCGGCCTTGGTCGCCAGGCCTGTCGTGACCGACGCGCTCGCGGCGGTCATCTTGACCGGCCCGACGCGCGCGCCCGTGTTCGACACCGCGGTCACGTACAGGTCCTCGAACGGCAGGAACGTGCCCGTGATCGTCAGGTTGACGATGTCGGACGCGCTGCCCGACGACGCCTGCACGGTCATCGTCGGGTTGCCCGCGAGCGAGCGCAGCACCTTCAGGCCGCGCACCAGCTCGGGGCGGAACCTGATCCGCGGCTCGATGACGTCGTGGTGGCGCAGCAGGCCGTCGTAGCGCTCGATCAGCTGCGAGCGCGTGTAGCTGCCGGTGGCGAGCGAGCGCGGCTGGAACGACGGCAGGAACTGCACGAGCTCGAGCGGCACGAAGGCCACGAGCTGCACGTCGTCGACCTGGCTGCTGACGCCGAAGTGCCGCAGGACCTGCCAGTACTGCATGGTCAGCGCGTGGTTGTGGTTGTGGTTCGTGATCACCTTCGTGACCACCTCGCGTCGCTCGGACGACGAGGCGAGCCGCACGCTCGTGCGCGACGAGCGCCGACGAGCCGCCGCCTGCCGACCCAGGCTCGAGTGGAAGTCCTGCGACGCGTTCGAGACGTAGTCCCGGCTCGCGGTCTGCCAGCTCGACGTCGACCCGGTCGTCGTCGAGTCCGAGTACCCGCCCGCCAGGCCGAGGCCCGCGACGACACCCGAGAACATCGCGCCGATGCCGAGCCCGCCCCCGAAGCTCCCGGACTCCGTGTTGACCTTCATGCGGCTGCCGCCGCGCGCGGACTCGTCGAACGCCGACTGGAACACCGCGTTCGTCGAGGAGTCCGCCTGCTCGTTGTAGGTCTGCATCTCCTCGGCGGTCATCGACTCGAAGTCGCGCACCGAGAGGGTCTCGCGCTCGTCGGACACCGCGATCCGCTGCTGCTCACCCGGGGCGAGCGGCAGCGAGTACACGAGGTCACCCAGCGACAACCCCTGCGGGATCCACGTCTGGTGCATCTTCACGACGTAGCCCATGCCCAGGCTCGCGGCCTTCGGCACCGAGCGCGGGTCCGTCTCGACGCGCGCGAGGTACGCCTGCACGTCGATCGGCTGCTCGATCGGCACCCGTTCGACGATCTCCCACGACCCGAGCTCGCCCATCGCCTCCGCGATCTGCCCCGCACCCAGGTAGCGCCCCAGGCCGACGGTGCTCGCCGAGAGCGACGCGAACGTCCGGTCGCCGCGCGACAGGCGCGACGCGAGCCGCCGGTTGCTCAGCTGCGGCGCGACGAGCCGCACGAGCATCGAGTAGCGGAACCGGTCGACCACACCCGCGTTGGACCGGAACGACTGCCCGCAGTCGCCCTGCCCGAGCGTGAACATCGGCACCGGCTCGGCGAACTCCGACGGGTCGCCGAGCACGTCGTCCTCACCGGTCGGCACGATCACGTCACCGAGCTGCGCGACGACGCTGCGCGGCAACGGCGTGACGATCTCCTCGAGCGGCAGCACCCCGACGTTCCCGTTGCCCGCGAGCAGGTCGATGCGCCGCAGGCCGTACTCGACGATCCGGTTGCCGCCGCGGATCAGCAGGCGCAGCCCGTCGTCGGGCAGCGGACGTGACGGCAGCGCGAGCCGGAACGCGCCACGCGAGTCCGTGCGCGTCTCCGGGTTCGGCCACGGCAGCACCTGCTGGTAGGCGGTGCCGTCCCCCGACGACGCCGGTCCCTGCGGCGGGAGCGCGTGGATCGCGACGAGCGCGGCGGGTGAGCCGTCGGGGTTCACGAACCGGCCCGTGAGCGTGGCCGGGAGCTGCTCGGGCACGATCGGGATGTACTGCACCAGGTCCTTGCGCACCGCGGTCAGGGTGGTGAACACCTGCGCTGTGGCGCGCACGCGGTCCTCGAGGACCTCCTTGACCTGGGCGAGGCCGATCTCGACCTGCAGCCCCAGGTCCTCCAGGTCGAGGCTGGGCACCGACCCGCGGCCCTCGAAGTCCGCGCGGGGTCCGCTGCCGTCGGGCGCCTGCCCGTCGGGGACCGGCCCGCCCGGGACCGCCCCGCCCGGCACCGCCCCGCCGGGCACGGGCGTACCGACGGGCGGGTCGCCCACGGTCCCGGTGCGCATCGAGACCTTGATGCCCTGCTTCTCGCGTGCCATGACGTCGCTCCCTGGTCGGCGGCCGCAACGGACCCATCCCACGTCCCGACCGTTTCGCCCCCGTCACCCGCGCGTCACCACCCGCTCTTTCACCCCCCGCTCTTTCACCCCCCACCCCACGACCCAGCCTCTGCTCCGGCCTCTGGCCGCGTTCCCCTGAGCATCCACTGGGTCGCTCGCCCCGATCCCACCGACCCAGCACCTACTCCGGCCACGACCCGCGTTCCCCGGAGCATCCGCAGGCTCGTCCGCCCCCACCCCGACGACCCAGCACCTGCTCCGGCCATCCCCGCCTTCGCCGGAGCAGCCGCAGGCTCGTGCACCACCTCCCCGCCGAACCCGGGGTCGCCGGTGAGACCCAGCGACGAGCCTTCCGGCATCCGTGCGCTGAGCATGGACTGCCGCGCCTGAACCATTCCTGGTCGTCGGGCGAGCGCGCCCGCGCCGTCGGGCCCGGGCCTGCTCGGGTGCCGCTAGGTTCGGCGTGTGAGTGAACGATTCGCCACGCCGCCGACGGCGGCATGGGTCGAACTGGATCCTGCCGCGTACGGCGAGGCATGGACCCTGTTCGACGCTCGGTTCAGCTTCAGGGCCGGCGTCGATGCCGAGGCGTGGCCCGCGATCCGTGAACCCGTCCCGTCACTGACCTTCGACCTCAGCGTGATCGACGACGGAGCGCCCCGGGGTGCGGCGTACGACGCCATCAATGCCGAGGCGCTGCGAGCGTTCGTCTGGGCGCTGCCGGACGTGGACGAGCTCGTGGTACTCGACTGGCAGCACCCCGGCTACCGGTTCCGACCTGCCGCGCAGGCACTGACATGGCGTGCGGAGTGGCAGGTGCCGGTGTATCCCGACGGGGACTACTTTGCGTTCCTCACCCCGGACCTGTCCGAAGGGACCTTCGGGCATCCGTGGGAGGAGACACTCTGCGTGTTCGGGGAACGGATGCGCTCGAGTCTCGGCGCATCGCTCTCGACCTGGTTGCCCATCAAGCGTCGCGACGGGATCGCCCTGTAGGGCCCCTCTGCAGGGTCTCGCTCCTCGGTCCTGGGCGGGTACAGCTCGTCGTCGAGGCCAACGCGCCCGGGCGGCGCCTCTCCCACGTCATACCTCTAGCAGTATGATCGCCGCATGGACGCCGCCACGCTCATCCGCACCAGCCGCGAAGCCGCGGGGCTGAGTCAGGATGCTCTGGCGGCGCGGGCGGGGACATCGCAGCCCGCGGTCTCGCGCTACGAGTCGGGCGCCAGCTCGCCGTCGGTGGAGACACTCGACCGACTCCTGGCGGCGATGGGCGCGCGGCTGGAGCTGAGCGCCGCGGCAGCGCCGCGTCATCTCGACGTTCGTACGCCGCGCATGGCGAAGCTCCGCGCGAACCGAGACCGGGTACGCCGCATCGCTCACCGGCACGGCGCGTCGAACGTCCGGGTCTTCGGATCGGTGGCGCGGGGCGAGGACGGCCCGGAGTCCGACGTCGACCTGCTCGTCGACCTCGACGTCCACGCGCGCGGTCTGCTGCCACTCGCGGCGATCGCCGACGAGCTGTCGGCACTCCTCGCAGAGCGGGTCGAGGTCGCGCCAGCCAGCGCGTTGGCACCGCACGTCGCCGACTCGGCTCTCGCCGAGGCCGTGCCGCTGTGAGCGGTTCGATCCGGCACAGGCTGGGCGACATCCTGCTCGCGATCGACGCCATCGACCGGGCCGATGCTGCGGCGCAGCGGCACACGGATGACGACGAGGTCCCGGGTCTCGCGCTGGCCTCGATCCAGTTCCACGTCTTCACGATCGGCGAGGCGGTCAAGGCGCTGCCGGCCGATCTCCGAGGTCAGCGTCCCGACGTCCCTTGGTCCGACATCGCGAGGATGCGCGACCTGATCGGACACCACTACTACAAGCTCGATGCGGCTATCGTCCGAGCCACGATCGGCGACCCGCTCGCACGGCTTCGCGTCGCGTGCGAGTCGTTGCTTGCCGACCGCCCCGACTGACTCGCGTACGCGCCCACCCCGCCGGACCGGCCCAGTTGCTGACGCAGCGTCTGCTCCGGCCATTGAGCCGCTTTCCCCGGAGCGTCCGCTGAGTCGCCCGCGCCAACCCTGCCGACCCAGCACCTGCTCCGGCCGCTCGTCGCCTTACCCGGAGTGCCCGCTGGGTCGATGGGGGTCGTGCGGCCGTCCGGTGAGGTCGCGGGCGGCGACGATCTCGTCGTCGGAACCGCCCGGGCTGGCGGGCACGCGGCGGTACGGTCGCGCCGAGGGTGCGGACCTGGGCAGCGGAGGGGGAGCCGTGCGGGCGTGTCGGGTCGCGGGGGTGACGGCGGTTGCGCTCGTCGGTGGCCCGCTGGTCACCGGGTGCGCGGGTTCCGCTGACCCGCAGTCGTCGCCGAACCGCACGGCGCCGACCGGGGGCCACTCGCGGCCCCTGCGGCTACCCGAGTCGGACGGCATGTCCACTCTCTTGGTCCGCACGGACTACTCCGACGACTCGGCAGGGCAGGCCGCGGTCGACGCCGTGACCGCGGTGCACGACTCCGCTGACGACGAGTCCTTCGGCGCGTTGATGCAGGTGGTCGAGGCGCCCGAGCTGGATGGTCTGACACCGGAGGACCTGGCGCTGCTGCCTCGCGCCGGGTACCTCTCGCTGCTCGCAGTCGCCGACGCCCGCACGATGATCGACCACACGATCGTGTTCGTCGACCTCAGCGAGCACAACGAGCAGGTGGGTCGGACCTTCCGGGCGGTGCCGCGAGAGGTGGAGCCGATCACGGTGAACCTCGCGCTCGCCAACATGGACTTCTTCGACTTCGCCGACGCGGCGGATCCTGACGGGGTCTTCCGGGGGTTCGCGGCCCCTGAGCCAGAGGCCTGAACCCGCCCGCTCACGCCTGGAGGGGTTACCTGGAGCGTCTGGTGACGAGGGCGATCAGCTCGCGGCTGCAGCCGACGGCGGCGGCCAGCGCGGAGTAGCTCCAGCGGGCGGGGTCCTCCGCGCGGAGGCCGGTGATGAGACGGTCACGCTCGGCCCGGCAGCGGGCGGCCAGCTCGTCGGCCTCTGCCGCCTGCCGGTGGAGCTCGCGTGCGCGGGCGGCGCGGGCGTCGGAGACTCCCCGCACGGGAGCGGCCCGCAGGGGGTCGGCGCTCCGGGTGCCCCGCCGAGGGGCGACACCGTTGCCGGTGCCGCCCCTGGCGGGCCGACGATCGTCGCGCGAACCGTCAGAGCCCACGTGCGAACTCCGTGATCAGCGAGGGCACGGCGGCGTCGAAACCGACGACGTCGAGCATCCCCGCGTCCGTGGGGTCCGCGATCGAGAACTCGGTCGCCGTCATCCCGACGACGACGAGCTTCGCGGCGATCCCGAACCGACGCCGGTACTCGGCGAGGGCCTGGTGCGGGTGGATCTTGCCCGCCCACGTCTCGTTGTCCGTGTAGACGACGAACGTGTCGACCTTCAGCCCCTTCTCGGTGGCGAACTGCATCGGGAGGGAGCAGTCGGTCCCCGACATCGGCATGGCGTCCACGACGCGCAGCGCGTCGTCCAGCCGCTGCCGCGGCGAGATCCGCAGCGGCTTGAGCGCCGTGTCGAACCAGTCGTTCCCACCGGCGTTCGTGGCCCGCGACGTGAACCCGACCGCCGTCGCGGACGGCTCGGTCGCGAGCTGCACGAGCGCCAGCGCGGCCGAGGCCTCACGTGCGGTGATCGGCAGCCCCGAGATCGGCGAGCCCATCGACCCGGACACGTCGACCGCGAGCAGCGTGCGCTTCCCGGACGGCTCCACCGTGCCGAAGGCCCGGTAGAACGCCGCATCGAGCGCGTCGACGACCTTGCGGCTCGGCGACCACTGCCCGCCGCCGCGCGCCGAACGGCCGGACGCGTAGGTGCGCTGCGCGACCAGCACGTTCACCGGGTGCACGCGCGCAGAGCGCAGGCGCCCGGTGTCGACCAGCTGGGCCACGACCTCGTCGGTCCTCCCGCCGAGGTCCGGGAGCATCCCGAGCCGCGTCAGGCGGGGCAGCTGACGCATGAGCGCCGTCTGCGGTACGCCGACGTCGAGCAGCGCGTCCCACACCGCGGTCTCGCCGAGTGCCGCGTCCGGGAGCATCTCCCAGGTCAGCCGGTGCTCGCGCACCAGGCTGACCCAGGTCGCCGTGTCAGTGCCCGTCTGCGCCGCGACGAAGCCCTCGATGAGGGCCGGCGTCGCGTCGCCGACCGAGCCGCGCACGATCCAGTCGAACGTCGCCCGCAGCTCGGGAACCGCCGAGGTCGGGTGCGCCAGGCGCAGCAGGTCGCGGTGCGACCAGCCCTCACGCTGGCGGTACTTGACCACCTGGTAGGCGAGGGCGTCGGGCTCCCGGGAGGTGTACCAGGAACCGACCGCGCGCCGCAGGCCACGACCCCAGCCGCGGAACTGCTCGACGTAGCCGGCGAACAGGAACAGGTGCGTCCCGGTCCGTGCCACCTGCGGCAGCGCCGCCAGGGCGAGCTGCGCCGACTCGGGCACCGACGCCGCGTACGCGAGCGCGAACAGCGCCGCGTTCTGCTTGGGCGCTGCGCCCCGCACGGAGACCTCGACGATGGTGCGGACCAGCGTCTCGGGGTCCTCGTGCGCCATGCGGCCGACGACCTCGGCGTTCTCCCGCGCGAGCTCGCGCGGCGCGGCGTAGTAGGTCCCGCCGTCCACGCCGAGCGTCAGGAAGCGCCGCAGCCGTGCGGCGTCGTCGAGCACGAAGGTGTACCCGCCGGCGGCGTTGAGCCGCTGGCGGGAGTCGGCCCGCTCGCCCTGCGGGGTGCGCCGCAGTCCGAGCGTGCGCAGCACGTCCATCGGAGTTCCTTTCAGTAGGGCGTCGGGGCGGTGGCAGGCGTGGTGCGCGAACCGGGTGGACCCGGCGAACCGGGTTGCCCTCCTGCGAGGGCTTCCGTGACAGGGAGGTAACCGATCCGCTCCGGCCCGCCACCACCGCCGACGTGTGGAGCGGGCATGTGGGTGGCCTCCGGAACGGCGTCGTGCGACACCGGGCAGTACCCCGAGGGGCCGGGAGTCGAACCCGAACTGCCATTCACCAGGTAACCGAAGACGCTCCGGCCCGCTCCGGAGAAGCTCGGGTGGGCGTGTGATGACGCCGGAGTCCTGCTCTACCTGCTGAGCTACGCCACCGAGGTGACGGCGGGACTCGAACCCGCGACCTGGCCATGAGGAGTGGTAACCGACAGTCGCCGGCCCACCCGAGCTTTCTCCGTGTGTTCTGTTGTCGTCGGCGAGTGTAGGGGTCTACATAGCGGGCGACGAGGGAATATGCGAACCGCGCTGTGACGGGGAACGGCGAGGCCCGGGCGGGCATGGTGGCGGCCGCCGGAGCCCGCTGCTCTGCCTGCCTGAGCTACCCACGCATCAGCGTCGGGAGGGAGTCGAACCCTCGACCCGCGTGTCCTGATAACCGATGACCCTCGGCCCGCCCGGGCCGAGGGCCCAGTCTGGCGGCGGAGCGCGCGGCACTCAAGGCGCTATGGCGCGAGCCGACAGGCAGCGAGTCGAGGTGCGGTTCGAGCGGGCGTTCACAACGCTCTGACCTGTGACGACGAGGGAGCGGGTGACGGGAATCGAACCCGCGCCATCAGCTTGGGAAGCTGAAGTTCTACCATTGAACTACACCCGCACGAACCGCCGGTCACCGGCGTCCAGGGACGTCGGGCCGCGGTCGGCAGTCGCCATCATAGCGGGCGAGCGGGACCGCACGAACTCGCCCGACGCGCTCCTTCAACCTCCGAGGTCCAGCTCGACGGCGTCGTCCGGGGCCTCGATGACGACGTCCTCGCCCCACCGCGTGAAGTCGACCTGGAGAGACGTCTTCGGCTCCGTGTAGCGGCGGACGAGCCCGTCCGGGCCGATCCACAGGCGCATCATCGCGTAGGCGTTCGTCGTTGCGCCGCTGGTGAACCGCGAGCCCATCGCGCCGGTTGCGCGGCGCAGGTCGACCACCACGTCGAACGGCTGCGCGGGGACCTGGTCGAGCTCGACGGACGCGCCGCCAGCGGAGACGGACACGACCGCGTCGCGCGTCTCGGCGAGGGTCGTCGCGAGCTCGGCCGGTCCGAACGAGTCGATGTACGCGGCGACGAACGGGTCACCGGGCTCGTCGCGCGACGTGCGGCCGAAGCCGTCGGTCAGGCCGGAGATGAACGCGTAGGCGTCGTCGCCGATCAGGCGCAGCTCGGTGACGGTGCCGTCCTCCTCGATGCGGCCGACGAGGTCCCACCGGTCGTCGTCGCGCATCGCGGCGCCCGTGAGCTCGGGGGCCTGCGGGTCGAGCGCGAGCGTGAACGCGTACGAGTCGACCGGGCGCAGCGCCTCGAGCAGGTCGCCGAGCACGTGCTGCGGGTCGTAGCGCACCGTGAAGCGCGGGGCGGCGATCGCGGTGGGGACTGCGGGCCCTGCGGCCGGCTCGCTCCCGGCGAGTGCGCTGGCTGCGAACGCTCCGCTGATCCCGCCTGCCAGCAACCCGCCCAGGGCGACGAGCGCCGGGACGCGTGAGGCGGGGAGAAGGGGCACGGCCGAACTCTGTCAGGCCGTCGCCGCTTCGTGCAGGCATCGGACGAGCGAATCCGTCGATGCCGCCCGAACGGCCGTCCGCTCAGGCCCCGGATGCCCACCGCGACCAGCCGTCGCCAAGGCCGGCACGGGCGTCAGGTGGCGGGCAGGGAGAGCACCTGGTCGCGGACGACGCGGCGCAGGACCTTGCCGACCTGCGAGCGCGGCAGGTCAGGCAGCACGACGATCCGGCGCGGCACCGCGTAGCGCGCGACCTTGCGCCCGCACCACTCGCGCACGGCGGCGAGGTCCACGTCGTGCCCGTCGCGCAGCACGAGCGCGGCGACCACGGACTCGCCCATGACCCCGCCGGGCACGCCGACCACGGCGACGTCCTGGATGCCGGGCATGGTGCGCAGGTGGTCCTCGACCTGCGACGGGTACACCTTGAACCCGCCGGTCACGATCATCTCCTTGATGCGGTCCACGAGCAGGACGAACCCGTCGTCGTCGACGCGCACCACGTCACCGGTCCGGAGCCAGCCGTCGGCGACGAGCTGCTCGGCGGTCTCGTCGGGCCGGTTCCAGTACCCGGTGAAGACCTGCGGCCCGCGGACCAGGAGCTCGCCCGGCTCGCCGGGCGGCACGTCGACCGTCACGTCGCTCTGCGAGACGACGCGCACCTCGGTGCCGGGGAACGGCACCCCGAGCGCGCCGGGGCGGCGCGTCGCGTCGAACGGGTTGCCGAGCGCGACGGGCGACGTCTCGGTCATGCCGTAGCCCTCGACGACGAGCCCGCCGGTCGCCTCCTCCCAGCGCTGCGCGGTCGCGGCCGGCAGCGCCATGGCGCCGCTGATCGCGCGCGTGAACGAGCGCAGCGAGACGCCGGCCGCCTCCGCCGCGGTCACGAGCCGGTCGAGCATCGGGGGGACGGCCGGGATGAACGTGCCGGGGCGGCGGCGCTGCGCGGCCAGCACGAGCGCGGGGTCGAACGACGGCAGCACGACGAGCGTCGCGGCGATCCGCATCGAGTACGACAGGCACAGCGTCAGCCCGAACGCGTGGAAGAACGGCAGCACCCCGTAGACGGTCTCCTGCCCGCGCCGGTGCTTGGTCCACAGGTGGCCCTGCTCGGCGTTCACGACGAGGTTGCGGTGCGTGAGCACCGCGGCCTTCGGGGTGCCGGTGGTGCCGCCGGTGTACTGCAGGAGCGCGACGTCCGACGAGGCTGGCTGGGGGTGCTCGGCCGGCAGCGGGTTCGCCGCGCGGACCAGGCGGTGCCACAGCGGGACGTCAGCGGGCACCGGGCCGCGCATCGCGGCGGCGGTGCGCCGGGCCTTGGCGACCGGCAGGCGCAGCGCGAGCCGGGAGATCAGAGGCAGGTCGTGTGCGAGGTCGACGGCCACGACGTGGCGCAGCGCGGTGCGGTCGCGGGCCTCGAGCACGGCGGGCACGGCCTTGGTCCAGACGAGCGCCACGGTCGCGCCGGAGTCTGCGAGCTGGTGGGCGAGCTCGTCGGCGGAGTACGTGGGGTTGTGCTCGACGACGACCGCGCCGATCCGCAGCACCGCGTAGAACGCCGCGAGGTGCTGGGTGCAGTTGGGGAGCGCGATGGCGACGCGGTCGCCGGGCTGCACGCCGAGCGCGACGAGCGCGGCGGCACCCTTCGCGACCTCGTCGGCCAGCGTGCGGTACGTGGTGGTGGCCCCGAGGAAGTCGACGGCGATGCGGTCGCCGTGATCCGCGACGGCACGGTCGAGCGCTGCGGTGAGCGGCTCGTCGGGCACGGTGAGGTCGGGGATCGGCGAGAGCGTGATGGGCGAAGCGGGGGTCACTGCCTCAGCGTAACCTACGGGACCGTAAGTTACTAGTGCGTAGGTTCTCCCGGCCGGTCCCATGTGGAGGGCGGGTAGGGCGGTAGATCCGCGTCGTCGTCGACCGACGAGCGTCCAC
The DNA here is from genome assembly GCF_001040865.1 of Cellulomonas sp. A375-1. Lineage (NCBI taxonomy): Bacteria > Bacillati > Actinomycetota > Actinomycetes > Micrococcales > Cellulomonadaceae > Cellulomonas > Cellulomonas sp. A375-1. The sequence goes on from NZ_LFKW01000153.1 coordinate 28,600, forward strand.
CCCGGCGCGGCCCGCGGCCCGCGAGCCCGACGCTCAGGAGCGCCAGCGCAGCCGCCGCCACGAGCAGCACCGCGACCAGCACGCCGGTCAGCGTGAGCCGCGCGCTGGAGTCGAGATGGCTGCCTCCCGAGGCCTCCACCAGCAACGCGATGCCCGCCATCACCACCGCGATCACGCCGGTCGCCCGCGCCCCGCGACGCCGCGACGGGCCGACCGCCTGGCGCGGCCGACGAGCGGCCACCACCACCGCGAGCAGGACGACGAGCACACCGACGAACACCCCGAGCGGGACGGGGTAGGTGAGCGACTGCGGCTCACCCGGCAACGGCACGGACGAGCCGCCCCGGTACGTCATGCCCAGCCGCTCCCAGCGACCGTCCTCGTGCCGGACCGCCAGACCGTCGCCCCCGTTCGCCGCGTAGACCCGGAACCCGGTGGCGGTCGGGAGCACCGCGACCCCGCGCGTGCCGAGCCGCGCGGCGTCCTCCCAGCGCTCGTCGAGCGCGCGGACCTGCTCGTCGGTGAGCGCCCAGTCGGCGTGCCACGTCCGGCCGGCGTCGTCGCTGCGGTCGACGCCGATGGCGGCCTCGGTCGCCGGGCGGAAGCAGGTCGTCGGATCAGCCGGCACGCAGCGGATCATGTCGTCCGTGGGCCCGGGGGAGGCCGCGGACGACGGTTCGGCGCCCGCGGTGGGGCTCGGCGCCGCAGGACCGGTCGGCGTCGGCGCGTCGGACGGGTCCAGCCTGGTCCACGTCGTCCCGTCGGTGGAGTGGAGCTCGGTCAGCTCCGTCCGGGACCAGCCCGTGCCGACGAGGACCGCGCCGTCCCGCGCCTCCACGGTCATGGTCCCGACGGGCCCCATGCTCGACGTCGCCGCGGTCGCGAGCACCGCGAGCGGCAGGACCAGCGGCCACGCCCGCGCCGCGCGCACCCGGCGGGGCGACGCCGACGCGCGGGCCACCCACCACGCGACGCCCAGCGCGGGCAGCGTGAGCAGGTCGGTCGGGTCGCGCAGCACGACGCTCGGCCCCGCGACCGCGGTCCAGGCCGCCGAGGCCAGCGCGGCGCCGACGGCCGTCGCCTTGACCACCGCGAAGCCCGCGCCCACGACGACCGTCGGCAGCACACCCGGGTGCGCGGGGACGGGTCGCGGACCCCGGCACGCGCGCACGGCGGCCACCACGACCGCGAGCAGCGCGGGCGCGAGCACCAGGCCGGCGACGTCGGAGAGCTTGCCCGTCCACCACGTGCCGTACGCGTCCTTGAGGACGTGGTCGTTGAGCAGCAGCACGACGAGCGCCACGACGCTCACCGGGTGCGCCAGCCACGCGAGCGCGGCCCGCAGCTCCCCACCAACCCGGTCCACGCCCACCCCCTCGTCGTCGACTGGGCACAGCATGACCCCCCCGCGCCCGCCGGGGGGCCACTTCGTCGTGCCGTGACCCAGCCGGCCCCGAGCCGTGATGGGATCGGGACGTGACGACCGTGATCCGTCCGTTTCATCCCGCCGACGTCGCCGGGATCTACCGCGTGTGCCTGCTGACCGGGGAGGCCGGGCGCGACGCGTCCGGGCTCTACCGGAACCCGGACCTGCTCGGTCACCTGTACGCGGGCCCCTACCCCGTCGCGGACCCGAGCCTGACGTTCGTCGTCGCCGACGACGAGGGGATCGCCGGCTACGTGGTCGCCACCGCGGACTCGCTGGCCTTCGCCCGGTGGCTCGACGAGCACTGGTGGCCGACGCTGCGCGCGCAGTACCCGCGCGTGCCGGACCCGCGCGACGGCACGCAAGACCACGCCCTCATCGACCGTCTGCACGACTGGTCCGCGACGCCCGAGCCGCAGTACGACGAGTTCCCCGCGCACCTGCACATCGACCTGCTCCCGCGCCTGCAAGGGCAGGGCTGGGGGCGTCGCCTGATCGCCACGCTGTCCGACGCGCTGCGCGCCCGCGGCGTCCCCGGCCTGCACCTGGGCGTCGCGGAGGCCAACGCGGGCGCGATCGCGTTCTACGCCAAGGTCGGCTTCGAGACCTACGCCCACCGCGACTGGGGCCGCACCCTCACGCTGCGCCTCTGAGCCCCCGGGACCCACCGAGGGGCGACCCGCGTGTCGCGGATCGCCCCTCGGAGTCGTGCGGGGTGAGGCGTCAGCCCTCGGTGGCCGCGCCGCCCATGAGCTCCGAGAAGTCCAGGTCGGAGATCTGGTCCGCGCTCGGTGCCTCCACCGAGATGCTGGAGTCGTTCCAGTCGGAGTAGACGATCTCGGTCGTCGCACCCATGACCTCGGACGTCATCTTCACGGGACGGTTGTCACCGTCGACCCAGAAGTCGTAGGTGAACTCGGCGGGCAGCGACGGCATCGCGGACGGGTCGACGCCCGCGAGCGCGTCACCGACGGCCGAGGAGTCGAGCGTCACGACGTAGTGCGTCGCGCTCGTGCCCTCGACGTCCTCCTCGCCGACCTTCTCCACCGACGTCACCGAGTCCTTGAACATCTCGAGGCTCTTGCTCGGGTCGCTCAGGTCCTTGAAGGACCCCATGCTGGCGCCCAGCGGGTTCGACGGGTCGTTCAGGTCGATCTTCATGAACTTGTTCTGCGTGAGGTCGCCCATGTTCATGTAGTACGCGTCGTCGACCATGACGATCGCCATCTCGACCCCTGCGGCCGTCGTCGTCATCGACATCGCCGGGCCGGCGTCCGAGATCACGACCTCGCCCTCGGACGTGGACTCCGTGCCCGCCGCCGAGGTCGACATGCTCAGGCGGTACGACGTGCCCTCCTTGACCGAGGCCGCGAGCACCTCGTAGAAGTTCTCGGCGCTGAGGGAGCCGGCGGAGCCCTTGTCGTCGTCGGCCGGCTTGTCGTCGGCCGGGGTCGCCTGACCGGTACCCGCCGGCTTCGGGTCGTCGGAGGTCTTGTCGTCCGACGAGCTGCAGGCGGTGAGCGTGAGGGCGAGGGCCGCGGCGGCCGCAGCGCTCACGATCCGGGTGATGGCGCGCATGGACAGAACTCCCCTGTGGTGGTGATGAAGTGGGGCAATGGTGGCACAGGGGGCGGACACGACGATCCGCGTGCCCGCAGGCTTCACCCGGGTGACCCCGGGCCGTGACCGCCGACGCGGTCAGACGAGGACGTCGAGCGTGAACGTCCCCGTGAGCTGCTCGCCGGGCTCCAACACGACGACGCCCGTGCCGGGCACGCCCGCCTCGTGCAGCGTGAAGCCGTCGTTGACGTTCGTCACCGGCTCGACCGCGAAGTACGACCGTCCCCGCGGCGTGTACACGACGACGTGCGCGTACACCGGGTCGCTGCGCAGCTCGACGACGAGCCCCTCGTCGTACGTGATCCGGACGGGCTCGTCGCGCACGAGGTCCGTGAGCACGTCGTCGACGAACGCCCGGCCGATCGGTCGCGGCACGCGGTAGTCGGCGCGCGGTGCGGGCTCGCCGGCGGGGCCGACGGCCATGCCCGCCTCGAGCGGGAAGCCGCGCGCGGCCGGGACGTGCAGCACCGGGTCGCCGTCCGGGGACGGCAGCGCGCCGGGGGCGACGAGCGTGCGCCGGAAGTACGGGTGGTGCCCGAACCCGGCCGGGAACGGCTCGGTGTCGAGGTTGCGCACGCTCGTCGTGACCGTGAGCCGCCCGCCGTCGAGCGCGTACGTGACCTGCGCGGCGAACTGCCACGGGAAGTTCACCCCGACGAGCCGCGTGGAGTCGTACGCGAGCGTGACGGCGCCCTCGGTCCGCTCGACGACGTCCCACGTCGCCCAGCCGGTCGTGCCGTGGATCGCCGTGCCGTCGGCGCCGTTGTGCTGCAGCTGCCACGTCCGGCCGCCGAACCGCAGCACGCCGTCCCGGATCCGGTTGGACCACGGGACCATCGCGAAGCTCGCGCAGCGCTCGATCTCGCCCAGGTGCCGGGTCGCGGTGGGCCGCAGCAGGTCCACCCAGGAGTCACCCAGGCGCACGCGGCCCGCAGCGAGCGACGCGCCCGTGCCGGGCAGCACGTCGAGCTCCCACGCGTCGCTGCGCAGCCGCAGCACCCGCGGGTCGAGCTCGACGTGCGCCTGCGCACGTTCACTGACAGCGGTCATCGTCGCCCCCTGCGCACCGTCGTCCTCTGCTCACCGTCCGACGCTCACCGTCCGACGCTCGTCGTCCGACGTCCGTCGGGTGACGGACCGTCAGACCGTGACCTCGACGCGGACCGTCGCACCGGCCGGCGCGTACGGCACGACGTTGCCCTCGACGGGCGTGCCGTCCACGACGAGCCGACCGCGCGCACCCTCGGCACCCGAGTTCGTCACGACGATCTCGTACGTCGCGCCGCGCGCGACGCGTGTGACGGTGAACGACGGGACCTCGGGGCCGATCTGCGGGTCGACGACGAGGCCGTCGTACTCCGGGCGCACTCCCAGCAGGTACTGCGAGACCGTGACGAAATTCCACGCCGCCGTGCCGGTGAGCCAGGAGTTCTTCGCCTCGCCGTGGCGCACGGCCTCCTTGCCCGCGATCATCTGCGCGTACACGTACGGCTCGAGCCGGTGCACGTCGGAGATGTCCTCGCGGTAGGCGGGCGTGATGCGCTTGTAGTAGTCGAACGCGCGCGCGCCGCGGCCCACGACCGTCTCGGCGATGATCACCCATGGGTTGTTGTGGCAGAAGATGCCGCCGTTCTCCTTGTACCCCGGCGGGTACGTGGAGACCTCGCCCATGTGCACCTGGTAGGTGGTGTACGCGGGGTACTGCAGCACCATGCCGTGGTCGGTCGCGAGCAGCTCGTTGACCGAGTCGAGCGCCTTGATCGCGGGGGCGTCGGTGTCCTGCGGGCCCTCGCCCACGCCGACGCCCGCCATGACCGCGAAGCCCTGCGGCTCGATCCAGATCTTGCCCTCGTCGTGCGCGTCGGTCCCGATCGGGTTGCCGTAGTAGTCGTACGCGCGCAGGAACCAGGCGCCGTCCCAGCCGTCGGTGAGCAGCGCGTCGCGCATCTCGGCGACGTAGCCACGCGCCCGGTCCGCGACGTCGGCCAGGCCGCGACGCGCCGCGAGCTCCGCGTACTGCTCGCCGTACAGGACGAACTGCGCGGCGATGAACGTGGACTCCGCGACCCCGCCCGCCTGGTTCTCGGTGGTCTGGAAGGACTCGCCCGGCGTGGTGGAGAAGCAGTTGAGGTTGAGGCAGTCGTTCCAGTCGGCGCGGCCGATCAGCGGCAGGCCGTGCGGGCCGCGGTGCGTGACCGTGAACTCGAACGAGCGCGTCAGGTGCTCGAACAGCGGCACCTCCGAGCCCGGCTCGTTGTCGAACGGCACCGGCTCGTCGAGGATCGAGAAGTCCCCGGTCTCCTTGATGTACGCCGCGGTGCCCGCGATCAGCCACAGCGGGTCGTCGTTGAAGCCCGAGCCGATGTCGTTGTTCCCGCGCTTCGTCAGCGGCTGGTACTGGTGGTACGCCGAGCCGTCCGCGAACTGCGTCGAGGCGATGTCGATGATCCGCTCGCGCGCCCGCTCCGGGATCAGGTGGACGAAGCCCAGCAGGTCCTGGTTGGAGTCGCGGAAGCCCATGCCACGGCCGATGCCGGTCTCGAAGAACGACGCCGAGCGCGACATGTTGAACGTGACCATGCACTGGTACTGGTTCCAGATGTTGACCATCCGGTCCAGCTTGTCGTCGCTCGACGTCACCGAGTACGTCGACAGGAGCTGGGTCCAGTAGTCCTGCAGCTCGGCGAGGGCCGCGTCGGCCTGCTCCGCGGTCGCGAACCGCGACAGCAGCGCGTGCGCGCGCTCCTTGTTGACGATCTGGTGGGCGTCGTCGGCCCACTTCTCCTCGTCGGGGTTCTCGACGTAGCCGAGGACGTAGACGAGGTCGCGCGACTCGCCGGGCGCCAGGGACACGTTCACCTGGTGCGAGCCGATCGGGTACCAGCCCGACGCGACCGAGTTGGTGGCCTCGCCCTTGAGCGGGACCGTGGCCTCGCCGAGCGAGTTGTACGCGCCGACGAACGAGTCGCGGTCGGTGTCGAAGCCGTCCGCCCGCGTGTTCACGGCGAACACGGCGTAGTGGTCGCGGCGCTCGCGGTACTCGGTGCGGTGGTAGATCGCCGAGCCGTGCGGGGACTCCTGCTCGACCTCGACCTCGCCGATCGACAGGTTGCGCTGGTAGTTCGTCTGGTCGTCCTGGGCGTTCCACAGGCAGAACTCGACGAACGAGAACAGCGACAGCGTCTTGTCGGCGTCGGAGGTGTTGGTGATCGTGACCTTCTGCACCTCGGCGGTCTCGCCGACCGGCACGAAGAACGAGGTCTCGACGCGCACGCCGTTCCGCTCGCCCGTGATGCGCGAGTAGCCCAGGCCGTGCCGCGCCTCGAAGTGGTCGAGGTCCGCCTTGACCGGCAGCCACGACGGGGTCCACACGTCGCCACCGTCGTTGACGTACAGGTAGCGGCCGCCCGCGTCGGCGGGGATGTTGTTGTAGCGGTACCGCGTCAGGCGGCGCATCTTGGCGTCGCGGTAGAACGAGTACCCGCCGGCCTGGTGGGAGAGCAGCGAGAAGAACTGCTCGGACCCCAGGTAGTTGATCCACGGGTACGGGGTGTGCGGCGTCGTGATGACGTACTCGCGTGCCTCGTCGTCGAAGTGCCCGTAACGCATGGAGGTGGCCTCTCGCGGTGCTCGTTGCCGGGGCGCCTGCGGGCCGGCGCTGCTGTGCGTCCGGACCCGTCGGTGTCCCTCATGGTCGGTGCGAGAGCGCTCCCATGCGCCTCACGAGACAGGACTATAGCGGGGCGCGCACGCGCGCGAGAACCGCCGCACGTCCGCGCCGCCCGCGCGCGCGGGGGACAGCCCACGGACGGGCGTGGGCGGGACGCCGATCGGGCACTACCGTGGGCGCGTGCTGCTCTCCGACCGTGACATCAGGGCCGAGCTCGAGTCGGGCCGCGTGGCCCTCGACCCCTACGAGCCGGCGATGATCCAGCCGTCGAGCATCGACGTGCGGCTCGACCGCTACTTCCGGCTCTTCGACAACCACAAGTACCCCTTCATCGACCCCGCCGCCGAGCAGCCGGACCTCACGCGGCTCGTCGAGGTGCCGTCCGGGGAGTCGTTCGTGCTGCACCCGGGCGAGTTCGTCCTCGGGTCCACGTACGAGCAGGTCAGCCTGCCCGACGACATCGCGGCGCGGCTCGAGGGCAAGTCCTCGCTCGGGCGCCTCGGCCTGCTCACGCACTCGACCGCGGGCTTCGTCGACCCGGGTTTCTCCGGGCACGTGACCCTCGAGCTGTCGAACGTCGCGACGCTGCCGATCGTCCTGTGGCCGGGCATGAAGATCGGGCAGCTGTGCTTCTTCCGCCTCTCCTCGGCCGCCGAGCACCCCTACGGCTCCGCGGGCTACGGCTCGCGGTACCAGGGCCAGCGCGGCCCGACCGCCTCGCGCTCCTGGCAGAGCTTCCACCGCACCGAGGTCTGACGTGACGAGAGGGATGACGCGATGACGCGTGACCTGCCGCGTCTGCCCCTGTCCGACGACGGCCTGCGCAACCGTCACCTTCTCGCGCTGCCGGACGGCGTCGAGCCCGACGAGGTCGAGGTGCTCGCCGCGAGCCGGTTCCTCAACGCGCGCTGGGAGGACCCCGACGGCGACACCCCGACGCAGCGCTCGCGTCCCCTCACCGCCGCGCTCGGGCTGCGGCTGTCCGGCCCGCGGCCGCAGGCGCGCGTGCTGCGCCTCACCCGGCACTCCACGCTCGTCGGCCCGTACGCGGTCACGCCGGACGACGCCCTGACGCTGGGCCTGCCCGCCACCACGACGACCGCGTTCGACGTGGTGTGCCCGCGCGACCGCGGCGCCAAGCCCTACCCGGGCGGCGACCGCCACGGGCTCAAGCGCGCGTTCCCCGACGGGTACCCGAACCGCGAGGAGGAGCGCGTGCTCCTGTGGCTCGTCGCGGCGGCGCGGCGGCTCGGCGGCGCGGTGCGCACCGGGCAGTCCGGGGTGGTGCTGCAGCCCGACATGGAGAGCGCGATCGACCTCACCGTGTTCTCCGACCGGTGGATCGAGCCCGCCGAGGCGCTCGCGGTGGTCCAGCGCGCCGCGCCACGCGCGCGGCTGTCCGTCCCGACGAGCGAGTGGGACGGCCCGATGCCCGGCGCCGGCCGGTACGAGGGGCACCCCCTGGCCGGCATGCCCGAGCCCGGCGGTTCCGGGCTGCGCGACGCGCTCCTCGAGCACGGGATCCTCGACCCCGACGAGCGGCGTCGGCTGCAGATGGAGGCCGCCGCGTTCGACGAGCTCATGCTCGCAGCGCCGCCCGCGGCCGAGTCGTTCGGCGTGCTCGTCGAGCTCGGGGTCGACGGCATGGTGGCGGTCGAGGCCGCCGAGGAGCAGGACCTGCCGCCGTTGCTCCAGGGCCTGCCGTGGACGGCGCAGGGCGTGGTCGCGTACCGCGTGCGGTGGGAGCCGCTGCTCATCGAGGAGCTCGAGCTCGAGAAGCCGTCGTTCGAGCACCGTGTCGCGCGCACGCGCAGCGCCCCCGTGGTGCAGGTGATCGCGCGGGCGATCCACGCCGCGGTCGGCGGGGAGATCGCCGACGAGGCCGACTTCCTCATCGACCCCGCCGACCTCTGACCCGCCGTCGGCGGGTCACCCACGCGAAGTTGTCAGCTCCGCGGTGAGTCGTCAGTTGGAGCTGACGACTCACCCTCTGACTGACGACCTCGCGCGGGTCAGGGGGTGGTGGAGAGGCGGGCGCGGAGGAGGACCGCGATGTCTGTGACCTCGGGGACGCCGATCTCCGCCGACGAGCTTGACGGGGCCGTCTCGGCGGTGGAGTGGGCGGCGGCGACGCCGTCGGTGAGCATGACCGTGCAGTACGGGCAGGCGGTGGCGATGACGTCCGCCCCGGTGGCGATCGCCTCGGTCGCGCGCGCCGTGGAGATGCGCGTGCCGATCGACTCCTCCATCCACACCCGCGCGCCGCCCGCGCCGCAGCAGAACGCGTCCGCGCCGGAGCGCGGCATCTCCGTCACCTGGACGCCGGGGATCGCGCCGAGCAGCTCGCGCGGCGGGGAGTAGACCTGGTTGTGCCGGCCCAGGTAGCAGGGGTCGTGGTAGGTCACGGTGCGCTCGTCGTCGGCGGGCAGCAGCGTGAGGCGACCGTCGGAGACGAGCTGGTCCAGCAGCACGGTGTGGTGCACGACCTCGTACCGGCCGCCGAGCTGCGGGTACTCCCGGCTGATGGTGTTGAAGCAGTGCGCGCAGGTCACGACGATGCGCTGCGCGCCGACCTCGTTGAGGACCTCGACGTTCTGCGCGGCGAGCATCTGGTAGAGCAGCTCGTTGCCCGCGCGCCGGGCCGGGTCACCCGTGCACGTCTCGCCGTCGCCGAGCACCGCGAACGACACCCCGGCGGCGTGCAGGAGCTCGGCCACGGCCCTCGTCGTGCGCTTGGCGCGGTCCTCGTACGCCCCGGCGCAGCCGACCCAGAACAGGTACTCGACGTCGGCCGCGGACTCGACGTCCGCTCCGACCACCGGCACCTCGAAGTCGAGGCCTTTGGCCCAGTCGAGCCGGGCGCGGGCGGGCAGCCCCCACGGGTTGCCCTGCCGCTCGAGCTTGGTGAACGTGCCGCCGAGCTCCTTGGGGAACGCGGACTCCATGAGCACCTGGTAGCGGCGCATGTCGACGATCGCGTCGACATGCTCGATGTCCACCGGGCACTGCTGCACGCACGCGCCGCAGGAGGTGCACGCCCACAACGCGTCGGCGTCGATCACGCCCGTCCCGATCAGGTCGAGGCCCGCGTGCTCGTCGTCGAGGTTCCGCGTGCCGTCCGGGCCGCGCAGGTACGGCGCGGTCGCGGCGGCGTGGTCGCGCAACGCGAGCGTCACGAGCTTGGGGGACAGCGGCTTGCCCGTGGCCCATGCGGGGCACTGGTCCTGGCAGCGGCCGCACTCGGTGCACGTCGCGAAGTCGAGCAGGCCCTTCCAGGTGAAGTCCTCGATCGCGCCGACGCCCAGGCGTGCGTCGTCGGGCAGGTCCTCGAGCGCGGCCAGGTCCACGGGCGTGCCGTCCGCGAGCGTGAGCGGCTGCAGCGGGCCGAGCGCGGGCGCGCCGTCGGGCTCGCGCCGCGCGTACACGTTGACCAGGCCCAGGAACCGGTGCCAGGCCACGCCCATCGACGGCTGCAGGCCGATCACCATGAGCCAGGTCATCGACACGACGATCTTCACCGTGGCCGTCACGACGACCGCGGTCTCGAGCGCGCTCGTCGTCGCTCCCTGCCAGGCCTGCCCGAGCCACGCGGTCAGCGGGAAGTGCAGCGCCGAGGCCGTGCCCTCGCCCGCGTCCGCGGCGAGCGCGTACTCCAGCCCGCGCAGCACGATCACGGCCAGCACGACGACGAGCACGGTCGCCTCGACGTAGAACGCCTGCCACTGCGTGGACCCGAAGAACCGTGACCGTCGCTGCACCTCGGCCGGCTGCGAGGCACGCGGCCGGATCCGCAGGCGCAGCGCGATGAGCGCGACGATCCCGACGAGCGACGTCCACGCGAGCAGCTCGACGGCCCACTCGAGCGGCCAGAAGTGCCCGATCAGCGGCAGGGCCGCGCTGGGCGCGACGACCTGCACGTACCCGGTCGCGAGCGTCACCGCGAGGACCGGGAACGACACCATGACCACCCAGTGCGCCGCGCGCACCACGGGCCGGTGCTGGAACCGACCGTGCCCGAGCACCTCGCGCGCGAGCGTGCGCAGGCGCTGCCCCACGGGCGAGAGCCGCCCGGGTGCGGGCCGGCCGACGCCGACGGTGCGCGTGATCGTCGTCGCCCCGCGGGCGAACAACCACACGCCGACGACCGTCGCCACGACGACGAGCACCAGGCAGCTCCACTGCACCCCGTTCACGCCGCACAACCTACCCACCCCCTCCGCCCGCCCCTCTGCGTCGTTCACGGTGGCGGTGGGCGGCGCAGAGCAGTCGGTGGTTCTGCGGACACGGCAGACCGGTGCGTGAGGGTGGTCACGGTTCGGGGTCGGGAGGCGGATGCGTGGATGCCGGTTGGTAGAGTCTTGACCGATCTCCCGCCCAGTCTCGTGGCCGACCGGAACGATTCGGACGGCCTCGTTGCGCCCCGACAGGACGGAGTCCGACCGCGTGCTGCTGCTGCTCCTCGTCCACCTCGCAGCAGCCCTCGTCGCGCCCACGCTCGTCCGGCTGTGGGGACGCAAGGCGTTCTGGGTCCTCGCCGCCGCCCCTGCCTCCGCCGCCGTCTGGGCGCTGAGCTGGACGTCGCAGGTCCAACGCGGTGACGGTCCGGTGCAGAGCGTCGAGTGGATCCCCGCGCTCGGGCTCGACCTGACGTTCCGCCTCGACACGCTCGCGTGGCTGATGACGCTCGTCGTCGGCGGGGTCGGTGCGCTCGTGCTCGTCTACTGCGCGGCGTACTTCTCGGTCTCGGCGCAGGGGCTCGGCCGGTTCGGCGGCGTGTTCGTCGCGTTCGCGGGAGCCATGCTCGGGCTCGTCACGTCCGACGACATGATCCTGATGTTCATCTTCTGGGAGCTGACGACCGTCACCTCCTACCTGCTGATCGGGCACTACAGCGACCGCAAGGCGAGCCGCCGCGCCGCGATGCAGGCGATCGTCATCACCACCGCAGGTGGCCTCGCGATGCTCGTCGGCGTGGTGCTGCTGGGTGAGGCCGCAGGCACGTACCGGCTGAGCGAGGTCGTCGCGCACCCGCCCGGCGGCGCGGCCGCGACCGCCGCGATCGCGTGCCTGCTGGCGGGGGCGGCGACGAAGTCCGCGCTGCTGCCGTTCCACTTCTGGCTGCCCGCGGCGATGGCCGCGCCGACGCCCGTCTCGGCGTACCTGCACGCGGCGGCCATGGTCAAAGCGGGCGTCTACCTGGTCGCACGGTTCGCGCCCGCGTTCTCGCAGCACGAGCTGTGGCGGTGGATCATCGTCGTGCTCGGCTGCGGGACGCTGCTGCTCGGCGGGTACCGCGCGCTGCGCCAGCACGACCTCAAGCTCGTGCTCGCGTTCGGCACGGTCAGCCAGCTCGGGCTCATCACGCTGCTCGTCGGCCTCGGCACGCGCGCCACCGCGCTCGCGGGCCTGGCGATGCTCGGCGCGCACGCGATGTTCAAGGCGACGCTGTTCCTCGTCGTCGGCGTGATCGACGCGGCCACGGGCACGCGTGACCTGCGGCGGCTGTCCGGCGTGGGCCGCGAGCTCAAGCTCACGGCGCTCGCGGGTGCGCTCGGCACCGCGAGCATGATCGGCCTGCCGCCGTTCGCGGGGTACGTGGCCAAAGAGGCCGGGCTCGAGGCGATCGAGCACCTGGAGGACAACGCCGTCGGGCTGATCGTCCTGGTCAGCGTCGCGATCGGGTCGGTGCTGACGGTCGCGTACGGCCTGCGGCTGTGGTGGGGCGCGTTCGCGACGAAGAAGGCAGTGGTCCCGGAGTCGGCGATCGCCCACGAGGCCGTCGCGACGCAGGCGGACGGCGCGCGCAGCCCCGGCTCGACGAGCCGCGTCGCGACGCAGCCCGACGCCGAGCCCGCCGCGATCTCCCACCCGTCGCTGCTGCTCGTGTGGCCCGCGATGATCCTGGGCGTGCTCGGGCTGGCCGTGGCACTGCTGCCGCAGCTCGGCGAGCACCTGCTCGACCCGTACGCGGACACGCTGGGTGTCGGCGAGCCCGGTCACCTCGCGCTGTGGGCGGGGTTCACACCCACGTTCGCGCTGACGCTGGTGATCCTCGGCGCCGGTGCCGCCCTGTTCGCGGTGCGGGAGCGCATCGAGACGCTGCAGGCGCGCCTGACCTACCGCGGCCCCGACGCCGACCGCATCTACCGCCGCTTCATGCGCCGGCTCGACGACGTCGCGGCGGACGTCACCGCGGCCACGCAGCGAGGCTCGCTTCCGTTGTACGTCGGCCTCGTGCTGGTCGTCTTCGTGGTCGGGGTCGGAGCGAGCCTGCTCGTCGGCGGTGCGTGGCCCGACGACGTGCGGGCGTTCGACCACCCCGCGCAGCTCGTGTTCGCCGGCGCGACGATCGCCTCGGCCGTGCTCGTCGCGCGCGCCCGTCGGCGTCTCAAGGCCGTCATCCTGCTCGGCATCGGCGGGTACGCGGTCGCGGGGCTGTTCCTGCTGCAGGGCGCGCCCGACCTCGCGCTCACGCAGGTGCTCACCGAGACCGTCACGCTCGTCGTGTTCGTGCTGGTGCTGCGCCGCATCCCGCCGTACTTCTCCGACCGTCCCCTCGTCGCCTCCCGCTGGTTGCGGCTCGCGATCGGCCTGGCCGTGGGACTCACGATCGCGGGGATCGCGCTGGTCGCGCCGTCGGCGCGCATCCACGCACCCGTCACGGAGCACTTCGCCGAGGAGGCGGTCGGCTGGGGCGGCGGCAAGAACATCGTCAACGTGACGCTGGTCGACATCCGCGCGTGGGACACCATGGGTGAGATCTCGGTGCTGCTCGTCGCGGCGACCGGTGTCGCGTCGCTCGTCTTCCTCTCGCGGCGCACCGGGCAGATCTTCCGGGCGCGGGACGCGGCACCCGAGCGGGCCGTGTGGGCGGGGGCCGACCCCATGGCGGCGCTGCGCCGCGGCACCGACCAGGCGCGGATCGACGCGCCGACGACGAACCGCGAGTGGCTGCGCGCGGGGTCGACGTTGGCCCCGCAGCGACGGTCGGTGATCTTCGAGGTCGTCGTGCGGCTGCTGTTCCACACGATGGTCGTCTACTCGGTGTTCCTGCTGTTCAGTGGGCACAACCAGCCCGGCGGCGGGTTCGCGGCGGGCCTCGTCACGGGGATTGCGCTGACCGTGCGCTACCTCGCGGGCGGCCGCTACGAGCTCGGCGAGGCGGCACCCGTGCAGCCCGGCGTGCTGCTCGGCACGGGCCTGTTCCTCTCGGCGGGTGTCGGGCTCGGCGGGCTGCTCGTCGGCGGCTCGGTGCTGCGCTCGTGGATCGTGGACCTGCACCTGCCGCTGCTCGGCGACGTGCACCTGGTGACGAGCCTCTTCTTCGACATCGGCGTGTACCTCGTCGTCGTCGGGCTCGTGCTCGACATCCTGCGCTCGCTCGGCGCGGAGCTCGACCGGCGTGCGGAGATCGGCGAGGACCCGCCGTTCGACGGCACGTTGCCGAGCCTCGAGGAGGGGGCGTCGCGATGATCGACATGGCGCCCAACCTCACGCTCGTCGTCGCGATCGCGGTGCTCTTCGCCGCGGGCGTCTACCTCGTGCTCGAACGGTCGCTGTCGCGCGTGCTGATCGGCGTGATCCTGCTCGGCAACGGCGCGAACCTGCTGTTCCTCGTGGCCGGTGGGCGTGCGGGGCGGCCACCGATCGTCGGGCTCGAGGACGAGCGGCAGATGTCCGACCCGCTGCCGCAGGCGATGGTGCTGACCGCGATCGTCATCACGCTCGGGATGACGGCGTTCCTGCTCGCCATGGCGTACCGGTCCTGGCAGCTGCATCGGCACGACGAGGTGCAGGACGACGTCGAGGACCGCCGCATCGCGCGCCTCGCGGCGATCGACGAGCGCGCATTCACGGACGCCGACACCGAGGCGACGCTCCAGTCGCTCGACGAGGAGGCCGAGGAGGCCCGCGACGAGGTGGACGACGGCCTGGTCCGTGAGGCCCGGCCGGACGACGAGCGGCGCGACAAGGAGGTGACACCGTGAGCGACTGGACCTGGGTGGTGCCGCTGCCGGTCGTCATCCCGCTGTTCAGCGCGGGCCTCACGCTCGCGCTGTGGCGGCGCCCGCGCGTGCAGCCGATCGTCTCGGTGACCGCGCTCGTGCTCGTGCTGCTGTCCTCGGTCACGCTGCTCGTGCTGGCCGACGACGGCCCGCTCGTCGTCGACGTGGGCGGCTGGGCCGCGCCCGTCGGGATCAACCTCGTCGCCGACCGGCTCTCGGCGCTCATGCTGTCGGTCTCGTCGGCCGTGACGCTGTGCGTCCTGCTCTACTCGCTCGCGCAGGGCCGGGACGACGACGAGGAGTCCGCGCCCGTCTCGATCTACCACCCGACGTTCCTCGTGCTGGCCGCGGGCGTCGCGAACGCGTTCCTCTCGGGCGACCTGTTCAACATCTACGTCGGGTTCGAGATCCTGCTCGCGGCGTCGTTCGTGCTCATCACGCTCGGCGGCACGCGCGACCGGATCCGCGCGGGGACCATCTACATCGTCGTCGCGCTGCTCTCGTCGGTGCTGTTCCTCGTCGCGATCGCCGCGGTGTACGCCACCACCGGCACGGTCAACCTGGCCCAGCTCGCGCTGCGCCTGCCGGAGATCGACCCGGGCACGCGCCTCACGCTGCAGGTGCTCCTGCTGCTCGCGTTCGCCGTCAAGGCGGCCGTGTTCCCGCTGTCCGCGTGGCTGCCGGACTCCTACCCGACCGCGCCCGCACCGGTCACCGCGGTGTTCGCGGGCCTGCTCACCAAGGTCGGCGTGTACGCGATCATCCGCACGCAGACGCTGCTCTTCCCGGGCGGTGAGCTCGACGACGTGCTCATGTGGGCTGCGCTCGCGACCATGCTCGTCGGGATCCTCGGCGCCGTCGCGCAGGACGACATCAAGCGTCTGCTGTCGTTCACGCTCGTCAGCCACATCGGGTTCATGCTGTTCGGCATCGCGCTGTCCTCGCAGGCCGGGTGGACCGCGGCGATCTACTACGTGGTCCACCACATCACCGTGCAGACCGCGCTGTTCCTCGTGGTGGGGCTCGTCGAGCGCGTGGGCGGCTCGACGTCGCTGACGCGTCTGGGCGGCCTGGCGAAGGTCGCGCCGGTGCTCGCGATCCTGTTCTTCGTCCCGGCGATGAACCTCGGCGGGATCCCGCCGCTGTCGGGGTTCCTGGGCAAGCTCGGCCTGCTGCAGGCGGGCGTCGACGCCGGCACCCCGTTGGCCTACATCCTCGTCGTGGGCTCGGTCGTGACCTCCCTGCTCACGCTGTACGCGCTGGTCAAGGCGTGGAACAAGGCGTTCTGGCAGACACCGCAGGACGAGCCGCGGCCCGTGCACCTGCCGTTCGGGATGGTCGGCCCGACTGCCGCGCTCATCGCCGTGGGGCTCGGGCTCACGTTCGCCGCGGGCCCGCTGTACGCGTACACCGAGCGCGCGGCGAGCGCGCTCACGCTGCGCACCACCTACGTCTGGGCGGTCCTGCCCGACGGCCTGCGAGGCGAGGGCGAGTCGGCCGACCTGAGCGAGGACGACCAGACCCCACCGCCCCCGGCCGACGAGGCGGGTGACGACTCATGAGCCTGCACGCACGCCGCGCGCGGCGACTGCCCTGGGGCACGGTGGCCTGGCTGACCGTCGTCTGGGTGTTCCTGTGGGGCGACCTGACGTTCGCGAACGTGCTCGCGGGCGTGGTGCTCGCGCTGCTCGTCACGCTCGGGCTGCGGATGACGCCCGTCGACTTCCACGGCCGGGTCCGGCCGTGGGGCGTCGCGAGGCTGTTCGGCCGGTTCGCGTGGGACCTGGTGCGCGCGTCGTTCGAGGTCGCGTTCATCGCGCTGCGGCCGCGCTACACGCCGCGCGGCGCCGTGATCGGCGTCCAGCTGCGCAGCCACTCCGACCTCTACCTGACGATGGTCGCGGAGCTGTGCTCGCTCGTGCCGGGCTCACTCGTCGTCGAGGCGCACCGCCTCACGGGACGCCTCTACCTGCACGTGCTCGACGTCGAGGCGGCCGGCGGCATCGAGGCCGCGCGCCAGGCCGTGCTCGACCAGGAGGAGCGCGTGCTGCGCGCGTTCGGGTCCGACGCCGAGCTGCGTGCGGCGGGCCTCCTGACCAGCCCGACGGGGGTCCGCTCATGACGTGGGTCGTGGTGGTGTGCGCGGTGATGATCACGATCGGCGCGGGGTTCGCGATCGTGCGGGCCGAGAAGGGTCCGTCGATGCTCGACCGGACCATCGCGCTCGACGTCACGGTGACCGCGGTGATCGCGGCGTTCGCGCTGTACGCGGCGGCGCAGCGGCGCACCGACGTGGTGCCCGTGCTCGTCGTGCTGTCGCTCGTCGGGTTCGTGGGGTCCGTGACGATCGCGCGCTTCGCGGCGGTCGAGCCCAAGGGTGAGGGCCGGGTCCGCACGCGTGAGGAGGTCGCGGCCGAGGAGGCCGCGCGGCGGGAGGCCGAGGAGGCCGAGCTGCGGGCGGGCCTCGACTGGTCCGAGCACGGCGGCTCGGCGGAGGGGGAGGTCCGATGAGCGCGTGGGACACGGCCGCGGACGTCGCGTCGGTCATCTGCATGCTGGGCGGTTCGTTCTTCGTGCTCGCCGCGGGCGTCGGGGTGCTGCGGTTCCCCGACCTGCTCGCGCGCATGCACGCCGGGACCAAGCCGCAGGTGCTCGGACTGATCCTGGTGCTCGTCGGGCTGGGCCTGCGGCTGCGGTCGGGCGGTGCGGTGTGGGCGCTCGTGCTCGTCGCCGTGTTCGGCCTGCTCACCGCGCCGGTCGCGGCGCACATGGTCGGCCGGGCGGGCTACCGCACGGGCAAGGTGCGCAGCGACCTGCTGGTGGCGGACGAGCTGACCCGCGACCTGGCTGAGGCCCGGACACGCGACGAGGAGTGAGCCCCGCCGGCGTGCCCGGCCTCAGCGGATCGAGGTCCGCGCCGACGGGCGGGCGACGAGCCGTCCGTCCTTGAGCTCGACGACGCGGTCGGCGAGCTCGGCGAGCTCCGGGTCGTGCGTCGCGACGACGACCGCGACCCCCGCGTCGCGCGCGGCGGCGACGAGCAGTCCGAACAGCGCGAGCGCGTGCCACGAGTCGAGCCCGGAGGTGGGGTCGTCGGCCAGGACCGCGCGCGGCTGGTGCACGAGCGCGCGCGCGACGGCCGTGCGCTGCCGCTGACCGACCGAGACGGCGGACGGCACGCGGTACGCCCCGGCGCCGACGAAGAGTCGGCCGAGCAGCGCCGCGGCGTGCTCCCGCGCGAGGTCGGCGGGGATCTCGATCCGCAGCAGGGGGAGCTCGACGTTCTCGACGAGGGTCAGCTCGGGGAGCAGCTCGTCGCCGGGGAAGACCAGCCCGAGCGAGCGCAGGCGGGTTGCGGCGAGCTCGTGCGGCCGCAGACCGGCGAGGTCGACGCCGTCGAGGCGGACGCGCCCGGACTCGGGCTGGGCGAGCCCCGCGAGGCACTGCAGCATCGTCGTCGTGCCCGAGCGGCGTGGGCCCAGGAGCGCGACGGCCTCGCCCTCGGCGACCTCGAGATGGGCGCCCAGGAGCTCGGCGGACGTTCCTGCGCGAGCGACGACGTCGCAGGCGGAGAGCACAGACATGGCGCCTCGCAGCGGTGCATGGGAAGTGCGGCGGTCACGGGAGGCAGGGGGCCATCCGTTGCGAGGCATCTTGGCGGGTGAATTGTGGTGACACGTCCAACTTCAACGATTAACCACGCCCGGAAATGGTGCCAAACCCCCTGAAATCACCCAGACGCCGAGTAGGAGCCAGACTCATCGGCACCGCGACGGCCGCGGCCGTGAGCACCCATGGCGAGTAGTCGAGCCCCAGGAACAGCCAGATGCTCGTGTGCATGACGGCCACGGCGAGGGCGAACGGCGCGCGCGTCCTGCGCCACGCGAGCCACACCGGCGCGGTGAGCTCGAGCAGCAGCGCACCCGTCGCGAGCGCGCCCGCGATCAGCACGTGATCGGCGACCCAGTGCCCGAGCCCGGACGCCGGCGCGTCCCCGCCCTGCCGCAGGATCCAGGACATGTTGTCCGACAGCGCCCACTCGACGCCCGAGTGCCGCAGCTTCTGCACGCCGGTCAGCCAGTAGACGACCGCGAGGACGGCCAGCGCCGCGCGCGGCGGCCACCCGAACGCGACCGTGCGCTCGTCGTCCTGCCCGCGTCGAGGCACGCGTGCGAACAGCAGCACGAACCCCACCCAGACCGTCATGACGTCGTTGTGCATGACCTTGCCCGACGAGCCCCACAGCGCGCACAGCACCGCGTACGCGGTCCACGCGACGACGAACCCGAGCTGCGCACGGCGCCGCGCGACCACCAGCCCGACCCCGCCGACGCCGATCACCGCGAGCGCGACGAGGAGGCGGTCGGGCACGTGCGGGGGGAGCCACGAGACGAACGTGAGCCCGTCGGTGAGCGCCGCGGGCCGCTCGGCGATGGCGCTCCAGTCCCGCGCGACCAGGCGCAGCCCGATCACGAGCGCGACGAGAGTGTGGACCTCGAGGAGCCGGAAGCCCGGACCGGGCGCGGTCAGGCGTGCGTCGATGCCGCGCACGAATCGCGCGACGCGGCCGCCGTCGGCGGGTGCCGGCGTGGTGGTGCCGGTCGGGGTGGGCGCCGGTGTCGTCGTCACAGCGGGACCTCCACGAGCCGGGTCGTGCCGTGCACCTCGCGCTCGCGCGTGACCGGGTCCATGGTCCACGCCGACCGGTCGACGGCGACCGCGACGTAGTCGTCCGGGTCGAGGCCCGCGACGTGCAGCCACGCGACCGCCTCGGCGTGCTGCTGGTGCGCGGACTGGTGGCGCAGGTCGACGAGCTGGTGGCTCGTGGTCGCCAGCACCTGGTCGTCGGGCAGGCGGACCGTCACCTGCGAGCTGTCGGGGCGGATCGCGACGAGGCTCGTGGTCGCACCGTCGGCGGTGCGCACGGTGCTGAACAGCCGGAACGACGTCACCGGCCACGCCTCGATCTCGGCCGCGGCGCCCAGCAGCACCACACCGAGCGTGCCCCAGGTGACCGCGCGCGCGATCCGCCGCTCACGGCGCCCGTCGATGTCCGCCACCTGCACCGTCCCGTCGTCGGACCGCTCGCCCGACGACGCCCCCGCGTCCCGCATGACTCTCCGTGCCTCCCGACGAGGGACCGCCGCCCCCGACCGGAACTCTGCCAGACCGCCCCCACCCCGCGGACCGCTTCTCACCGCACCCGAGCCAGCGGTCACTCAGCCCAAGCCGCCCCTGGGCCGGAGCGGCCGCTGTGTCGGCTGGGGGTCGTGAGGCGAGACAGTGGTTGCTCAGGCTGCGCCGGGCTTTGGCCGGAGTGGGCGCTGGGTCGTCGGGGGGTGGGCGAGACAGGGGTTGCTCCGGCCAAGCCGGGTGTGAGCCGGAGTGGGCACTGGGTCGGCGGGGGTTCGACCGGGGGCGACGGGGGGCGACGGGGG
>NZ_LFKW01000153.1:48815-60572 GCF_001040865.1 Cellulomonas sp. A375-1
ATCGGGGAGCGGTTCCGGTGGACGCGGACGACGAGGGCACGTGGCGGACCGACCACGACCTGCGGCTGTGGGACGTGCCGGTCATCCGGCTGCACGACCGGATGGAGCGCGTGCACCCCGCCCGCTGACCGGTCGGTGCCCTGCAGCCGGTGGTTGGATGGCCGTGGGAGCGATGACGAGCTCGGACGTCGCACGCGGCAGACGCCGGGCGGCGTCAGCAGACACTCAGCGGGAGGCAGCGTGCGCGGGCACGGCGAGGGACACACGGAGGTCGTCGTCGTCGGCGCGGGCCCCAACGGGCTGGCTGCCGCCGTGACCTGCGCGCGCGCCGGCCTCGACGTCACGGTCCTCGAGGCGCAGCCGACGATCGGCGGCGGCGCGCGCACGCTCGACCTGGGCCTGGCCGACGGGGTGGTGCACGACATCTGCTCCGCGGTGCAGGCGATGGCCTGGGCGTCGCCGTTCTTCCGCGGGTTCGACCTGGCTGCGCGGGGGGTCGAGCTGCTGACGCCCGAGATCTCGTACGCGCAGCCGCTGGCGGACGGCCGCGCGGGCCTGGCGTACCGCGACCTGGACCGCACGGTCGAGGGGCTCGGCGCCGACGGGCCGGCGTGGCGCTCGCTCGTCGGGCGGCTCTCGGAGCACTGGCAGGACGTGGTGCGCGTCGCGCTGGGCGACAAGCGCAGCCTGCCGCCCGGGCTGGTGCCGCGCGGCGTCCCGACCGCCGCGGCGTTCGGCCTGGCGGTGCTCGAGCAGGGCACGCGCGCGTGGGACCGCCGCTTCACCGGCGACGTCGCGCCCGCGCTGCTCACGGGCGTCGCGGCGCACGCGATCACGCCGCTGCCGTCGTTCGCGGCAGCGGGCACGGCGCTCCTGCTCGGTTCGCTGGCCCACGCGGGCGAGGGCTGGTCGATCCCGCGCGGCGGCTCGCGCGCCATCACCGACGCGCTGCGCGCCGACCTCGAGGCGCACGGCGGTCGGGTGCTGACCGAGCAGCCGGTGCGGACGGTCGCGGACCTGCCGCACGCGCACGCCTACCTGTTCGACACCACGCCGCGCACGGTGATCGAGGTGCTCGGCGACGAGCTGCCCGCGCGGGCTCGTCGGGCGCTCGGCTCCTTCCGGTACGGCGACGGGGCCGCGAAGGTCGACTTCGTGCTGTCCGGTCCGGTGCCGTGGACCCATCCGGAGATCGCTCGGGCGGGGACCGTGCACGTCGGCGGGACGCGCGCGCAGATGGCCGCCGCGGAGGCGGACGTCGCGGCCGGTCGGCACGCCGAGCGTCCGATGACGCTGGTGAGCGACCCGGTGGTGGTCGACGAGACGCGCGAGTCCGGCGGGCTGCGCCCCCTGTGGTCCTACGCGCACGTGCCCGCGGGGTCGGACGTCGACGTGACCGAGGCCGTCACCGCGCACATCGAGCAGTACGCGCCGGGGTTCCGCGACGTCGTCGTCGCGAGCCGCTGCGTGCCCGCGGCACAGATGGCGCACCACAACCAGAACTACGTCGGCGGAGACATCTCGGCGGGCGCGGTCTCGATCCGGCAGATGTTCGCGCGTCCGACGATGCGCCCCGACCCGTACGCGACGGGGCGCGAGGGCGTGTACCTGTGCTCGTCGTCCACGCCGCCCGGCCCGGGCGTGCACGGGCTGGGCGGGTGGTTCGCGGCGCGCCGCGCGATGCGCGAGGTCTTCGGGATCACGAAGGCGCCGGACCTGCGTCCCTGACGACCGGGCGACGACCGGCCGGCGCGCGCCGACGGGCGCGGGCGCGCGGTCGAGGGCCGGCGAGACCGGCGCCTGACCGGACGCCGCGCGCGCCGGTCAGCGCGTGAGGTCGGGCAGGTTCGGGTCGCTCTTGGCGCGTGCCGCGAACTTGGCCGTGCCGCGCGTCGCGAAGGTCCGGGCGATGGACACCGCGGCGCCGGTCAGCGCGGCGGCGACGACGATCTCGCTGAGCCGGGCGTCGCCCGGGTCCTCGGCCTTGGGGGGCTTGTGACCGCGCGCGGCCTGCCAGGACTGGTTGACGACCTGGGTGGCGACCCAGGCCGCGAGGCCGGCGGCGGCGAGGCCGACGAGCTTCGCGAGCATCGGCGTGGAGGGCTTGTCTGCCATGGACGCCGACGCTACCGCGCACGATCGGGTGAACGCGCGCGGGAGCGACATGAACAAGTGTCCAACTCGTGGGACGCGCGCGCCGCTTTTTGTGACGCTTCGTCGGGAACCGTCCCGGTTCTGGCCGCTGACCTGCAACAACGCGCCTCTACGCTCCCGGAGACTACGTCTCTCGGAGGTCAGCGTGCGCCATCGCACCCCCAGCCGCGGCATCGCGGCGCTCCTGTCCCTGGCACTCGTCCTGGGGCTCGGCGCCGTCGCGACGGTCGCCTCCGGGGTCGTCACCGCGGCGCCCGCGCAGGCGGCGACCGGCACGCTGAGCCTCGGGCACGGCGCGACGCCCGCGAGCGTGCTCGCGGGCGAGGACGCGACGATCGCGCTGCGGGCCGAGCACACGGGCGCGGCGGCGGACATCGCGTACAACCTCACGTTCGTCGCGACCCTGCCTCCCGGTGCGACCTACGTCGCGGGTTCCGCGACGCCCGCGTCGGGCCCCGGCGCGCCCGGCGAGCCCACCGCGCAGCAGGTCGTCCCGAACCCCGCCGACCCGAGCTCGTCGTACTGGGTCCTCGTCTGGTCCAACGTCACCGACCTGCCCGCCGGGGGCGTGGTGTCCCTCGGCTTCGATCTCGACCTGGACGAGGCGCGCTTCCCCGCGGGCAGCACCGTCGTCGTCCCGAGCCGCGTCCTGGGCAGCGCCGACGAGCGCATCGTCCCCAAGGTGACGGTCGCGACGAGCGGAGTCACGCACGTCGCCGACGCGAGCGCGAGCGACACCGCGCAGACGCGCGTCTCGCCGCTCGAGATCACCAAGTCCGAGCCGTCGTCCGAGAGCGAGCTGCTGCGCGGCCTCGAGGACCAGCAGACGGAGTACACGCTCACGGTGCGCGTCGCGCCGTCGGGCCCCGTCAGTGACGTCGTGGTGCGCGACGTGCTGCCCGCCGCGCTGCACTTCCTGGGCTGCGAGTCCGTCAGCGCGCCGGGTGGGTGCGCCACGTTCACGGGCCAGAGCGTGCAGTCCGACGCGTCCGGCGCGCACACCGTGGTGGGGTGGGCGTTCCCGAGCCTGGCCGCCGGGAGCACGACGACCATCCGGTACCGCGCCGCCGCGGGCTACACCGAGCTGAACCCGGGCACCTCGCAGTTCGACGGCCCGTCGCTGCGTCAGAAGCCCACGGGGACGGCCGCGACCAACACGGTCGACGTGACCGGCACCTACCAGGGCGCGGTGGCGTCGGCGGGCGACCGCGCCGCCTCGGCGAGCGCGGAGCACACGGTCCAGGTGCTCGACGTCGCCCTCGCGAAGTCGGCCGACGCGAGCAGCTTCACGGGCGGCAACAGCACGCGCTTCACCCTCGACGTGCGGGTCGGCCAGTACACGGACGCGTCGACGATCGTCGTCACGGACACCCTGCCCGACGGCATGTGCGCCTACCTGCCGACCGGCTTCTCCGTGCCCGCGGGCTGGCCCGCCGACTGCACCGCACTGCCGCGGCGCGCGGTCGTCGGCGCGACGCTGACGAGCGCGGTCATGCACGCCGACGGCACCACGACCCTCACGCTCGAGGTGCCCGACGTGGCGGCGAACGGGACCGCGCAGGTCAGGTACGACGCGTTCATGCGCAGCACGCACGCCGACGGCTCGCCGACCGCGACGGGTGAGACGTTCACGAACTCCGCGTCGCTCACGGCGACGACGACCCCGGTCAGCGGTTCACCCGAGACCGGCGCGGAGCCGGTCGAGAACGGGTCGTCCGCCTCGGTCTCGTCGAAGGGCCCGACGCTCGTCAAGCAGGTGTGGCCCAACGCGTCCCGTACCGCGATCGCCGGGGCGGCCTCGTGCCCCGCGGTGACGAGCCCCCTGTGGTCGACGAGCGCGCAGCCCGTCGTGCGGCTCGGCGACCTCGTCTGCTTCCAGATCACGCTCGAGGCGGCGACGGGTGTCGCGCTGCGCGACGTCTCGCTGCGCGACTTCGTGCCGGTGGGCACGGAGTTCGTCGACGCGCGCGTCGCCGCGACCTCGTCGGCGTTCACGATCACCCAGACCCCCGGCCAGCCCGCGTGGACCATCGGCGACACGATCGGCTCGGCGCGGTACCTGCCGGCCGCCGGCTCCGCCACGTTCCAGGTGGTCGCACGCGTCACGGACACCCAGCCGAGCGGCAAGGACATCCTCGGCAACCTCGCGAAGATGCGCTGGCGCGACGCCGACAACCGTGTCGCGGCGCAGCGCACGCAGGTCGACTTCGCGGTCGCCCCGGCGGCGCCCCTCACCCTGGCCAAGACCGTGACGGCCGAGTCCGGCACGTCGGCGAACCAGCGGACGCACGAGGGAGAGGTCGTCACCTACCGCCTGTCGGTGGCGCACGCGGGCACGGCGGCGGACGCGAGCGACCACCCCGTCGACTCCGTCGAGCTGTGGGACGCCCTGCCCACGGGCTTCACGTGCGCGGACGTCGTGACCGCGGGTGTCACGTGCGCCGCCGGCGCGACGACGTCGACCACCGGCCGCTCCGTCCTGCGCGTCACGCTCTCCGGGACCGCGCTCGGCGCGGACTCGCTGCTCACCGCGGGTGAGACGGTCACGTACGACGTGCAGGTGCGCGTGCCGTCGCCGCTGTCGATCTCGTCGTCGCACACCAACAACGCCTCGATCGTCGCCTACACCGTGCCGACGACGGACGGCCGCGCGGGCGCGACGTCGGCGGTCTACCAGCCCAGCGGCTCGCTGGCCGACCCGACCGCACCGAACGCCCCCGCGGCGAACGCGTCGGCGTCCGTCTTCCTGCCCGGCAGCGTCGTCGGCAAGACGATCGACTCGACCTCGGTCACCGAGGCGGGCAACAACGCCGCCACCCAGGCGACCGTCGGCGAGACCGTCACGTACACGTACTCCGCGACGGTGCCGGCCAAGACGACGGTGTTCCGCGGCGCGCTGACCGACACGCTGCCGACCGGCGGTCGGCTCACGGGCCTCACGGTCGTCAGCTCCAGCGTGCCGGGTGCCACGGTCAGCACCTACAGCTCGGGCTCCGGCGGGACGTGCACGCCGCTGGCCGGCGTCGCGTGCCTGGACACGACGACGGGCGCGCTGTCCCTGCCGCCCGTGTACACGAACCCGAGCACGACCGCGTGGACCGTGTCGGTGACGGTCACCGCGCGCGTCGCGAACGCCGCCGGGAACACGCACGGCTCGACGCTGACGAACACCGCCGAGCTCCGCAGCCGGAACACCGCGGCGGCGACCACCGACGTGCTGCGCGGCACCGCGTCGGCTGCGGCCACCGTCGTCCTGCCGACCGTCTCGGTGACGAAGTCGCCGCTCAACGGCTCGGGAGCGCCCGTCGACCCGCTTCCCGTCGGCACTGGGCAGACCATCACCTACCGCCTCACCGCCGCGCAGACCGCGACCAACCGGCCCCCGGCGCACGACACGGTCGTCGTCGACTGCCTGCCCGTGGGGATGACCCCTGTGACGCCGCTGCCCGCTGGCCTGACGTCGGCGGCGGGCACGGGCTCGCCGTGCGCGACCAACCGCACGCAGATCACCTGGGCGGTCGGTGACGTCCTCTCGTCGGGCTCGACCTCGATCGAGTACCAGGCCGTCATCCCGATCGACGCGGGCGGCAGCGCGTCGCTCGTGAACACCGCCACCGTGACCGCCTCGACTCTCGCCGACGGCGCGAACGACGCCACCGCCGAGCGCGTCCTGTCCGCGACGGACACCGGCACGGTGCAGCTCGCGAGCCCCACGGGCACCAAGACGAGCGACGTCAGCTGGGCCGTGCCCGGCCAGGACGTCACGTGGACCCTCGTGGCGAGACTCCCCGCGAACGCGAACTACTACGACGCCGCGGTCATCGACGTCCTGCCGGCCGGCCTCACTCCCGACCTGGCGAGCGCGACGATCACGTGCACCGGGGGTGACACCACCTGGCAGACCACGTGTGCGGGGACGCCGATCACGGGGTCCTCCGGGAGCAGCACACGCCTCGTGTGGCCGTTGGGGGACCTCGCCGCGATCGCCACCGAGCGCACCATCACGATCGAGCTCGCCTCGACGGTGGACCCGGCGGGCGCGCTGGCGGCCGGGAGCAGCGCGCCGAACGCGTTCGGCGTCGGCTGGTTCCAGACCGACGCGACGCGCACGGTGACCAGCACGACGAGCTTCGACCGAGCCCCGACGCTGGGCACGGCGTCCGTCGCCATCCGTGAGCCGCTCGTGACGGTCGCGAAGTCCGTCGACGACGCGACGGTCGAGCCGGGCCAGACCTTCACCTACACGGTCACGGCCTCGGGCTCCACCGCGACGAGCCGCGCGGTCACCGCGCACGCGGTCACGGTCGTCGACACGGTCCCGCAGGGGGTCGTCCCGCTCACCGCCTCGAACGTGCCCGCGGTCGACGGCGACACCGTCGGCGGGGGGACGTGGGACGCGAGCGCCCGGACCGTCACGTGGACCGCCCCGACGCTCGCGAGCGGCGCGTCGGTGACCTACACCTTCCCGGCGCGGCTCGCGCCCGCTGACTCGCTGACCGGTGCGGCGCTGACGAACTCGGCGCGCGTCACGTCGTGGTCGTCGCTCGCGACGGACGGACGCACGTACGGGCCGACCGTCGCCGCGACCGCCGGAGTCACGCCGCAGTTCCCGCGCGTCAACGCGACCAAGTCGCAGACGACCGCGAACCCGGTGGTCGTCGACCAGGAGGTCTCCTACGCCGTCACCCTGACGAACGCCGGGACCGCGCCCGCGGCGTCGGTCGAGTTGACCGACACCCTGCCCACCGGCTGGCAGTACGTCGCGGACAGCGCGACGATCCAGGTCGGCGCGGGCACCGCGGTCGACCTGGACGACCCGACGGGCACGAGCACGCTCGTCTGGTCGAACGTGCTGCCGACCGGCACGCGCCTCGCGGCGAGCGGCACGGCCACGCTGCGCTACCGGGCGACCCCGACGTCGGCCGCGGCCTCGTCGTCGGGCTCGGCCGTGGCGCACACCAACACCGTCGCGGTCACGCACGTGACCGATGCCGTGGGCGGCGACTCGTACGACGACGGTGACGGCACGTACCTCGGCACCGGCGGCTCGGCGACGGCGCGCCTGCACGCCGCGGACCTGTCCGTCACGAAGACCGCCTCGACGTGGGTCGCGGGCACCTCGACGAACACGTGGACCGTCACCGTCAGGAACAACGGGCCCGACCCGGCGGTCGGCGTCGTCGTGCACGACGCGATGGGGCCCCCGCCGACGGGTGTCGCGTTCGTCTCGATCGCGGGCACCGGCGCGACGTGCGTCGCGGCGCCCGGGTCGACCGCCACGTCCCCGGCGCAGGACTGCACGCTCAGCGCGCCCCTGGCCTCGGGCGCGTCGGTGACCCTGACGGTGACGACGAGCGTCACGTCCGGCGTCGCGTCCGGCACCACCGCGTCGAACACGGCGACCGTGACCGCGGCGACCTACGACCCCGACCCGAGCAACGACTCCGCCACCAGCACGGCCACCGTCACGACGGTCGCCGACCTCGAGCTGGTCAAGACCGGTCCGTCGTCCGTCGACGCGGGCGCGCTCGCCACGTGGGTCGTCACCGTGACCAACCGCGGCCCGTCGGTCTCGCGCGCCTCGCTCGCGACGCCCATCGTGGTGAGTGACGCCCTGCCCGCGGGCGTGAGCGTCACGAGCGTCGTCCCGAGCGGCGCGAGCTGCACCGCGCCGAGCGGCGGGACGCTGACCTGCACGCGCACGAGCGACCTCGCGAGCGGGGCGTCGTTCTCCGTCGAGGTCACGGGCCGCGTCTCGGCGTCGCTGGTGGCCGCCGACGGTCCGCTCGTCAACCAGGCCGAGGTCACCCCCGTGACCGGCCAGGGCACGGACACGTACGACGACGAGGACTCGACGAGCACCGCGATCACGCACGCCGAGAGCCTCACGATCACCAAGACGATCGTCGGCGACCTGGTCGCCGGGTCGACCGGGACGTACGCGATCACGGTGAGCAACGCGGGACCGTCCGTCGCGCGTGGCGTCGTCGTGACCGACGACCTGCCCACCGGCCTGACCTACGCCGGGGGTGTCGACTCCGACGACGACTGGACCTGCACCGGGACCACGTCGGTGACGTGCGAGCTCGGCGACGTGCTCGGCGTGGGCGCCGCGGCGGCCTCGACCTTCACGTTCGACGTGTCGATCGCCTCGGGTCGCACCGGCGCGATCCTCAACGAGGCCGTCGTCGGTTCCGACTGGCTGGACGACCAGGACACCGACGACGTGTCCACGGGCGCCACGGTGCACGCCGACCTGGGCCTGGCCAAGACGCACCCGGACCCGACGGTCAGCGCGGGGACCGGCACGACGTTCACGCTCACCGTGACCAACCACGGCCCGTCGGACGCGCCGGGCCCGATCGTCGTGACCGACGACGTCCCGGCCGGGCTGCCGCTGGACGGCGCCCCGACGCCCGACGGCGGCATGTGCACCGTCGGGACGACGAAGCCGTCGGGCGCCCAGCCGGTGACGTGCACCCTGACCGGCGGGCTGGCGAAGAACGGCACGTGGGAGATCGAGATCCCCGTGCTCGTGCCGGCGACCGCCGCTGCCGCGACGATCACCAACACCGCCACGGTCGCGGGACCCCCGACGCTCGACGAGGGCGCGGACACGCACAGCAACACCGCGAGCGACGACGTCGTGATCGTGCGCGAGGCCGACCTGTCGATCACGAAGACGGCCTCGGCCGCCACCGTCGTCGCGGGTGACGCGACGGGCGTGACGTACACGCTCGTCGTCGAGAACGCGGGACCCTCGGTCGCCGCCGCGACGACCGTCGTCGACACGCTCCCCGCGGGACTCGTGCCCGTCTCGGGGTCGTGGGCCGACGGCACCTGCACGATCACCGGGCAGGAGGTCCGCTGCGCGCTGGGTGACCTGCTCGAGTCCGACGGTCCGGTGACGATCTCAGTCGTCGCCCGGGTGCGCTCGGGCGTCGCGGACGGCGCGACGATCACCAACACCGCGACCGCGTCCTCCACGACGCCCGACGTCGACGGCTCCGGCCCGACGACGGACTCGGACGACGCCACGATCACGGTGGACACCGAGGCAACGCTGTCGATCGTCAAGACCGCCGAGGCCGCGACGGTCCGGGCCGGCGAGACCGCCGCGTTCGGGCTCGTCGTGACGAACGACGGCCCGTCCGACGTGCTCGGCCCGGTGACGGTCACGGACACGCTGCCCGCCGGCCTGACGTTCGACTCGTCGTCGACCACCGGGTCTCCCGCGTGGGTCTGCGACGACGACGACCAGGAGGTCACCTGCACGCTCGGCGACGGGACCGTCGGCCTCGCGGCGCACGCCGACGCCCCGACGCTGCGGATCGTGGCGGTCGTGTCCGCGGCGGCCGACCCGGGCACGGTGACGAACTCGGCGATCGCGTCCTCGCCGCTGTCGGGCGACTCCGACCCGGACACGGCCGACGTCGAGATCACGACGTCCGCCGACCTGGGCCTGACCAAGACGCACACGGGCACGGCCGTCGCCGGTGAGCCGTTCGCGTGGACCCTGACCGTGACCAACGGCGGCCCGTCGGACTCGCGGGCCACCGCGGCCGACCCGATCGTCGTGCGGGACACGCTGCCCGTGGGCGTCGTGCTCGACGACTCCGACCCGATCACCGGGGGCGGCTTCACGTGCGTCGCCGGCACGCCGGTGACCGTGGGGACGGCGACGCACGAGGTGGTCGAGTGCACGCGTCCGACGACGCTGGCCGCGCTCGCGACGGCCTCGGTCACCGTCCCCGTGCTCCTCGACGCCGACCTCGACGGCACCGTGACGAACCGCGCCGTCGTGACCCCCGGCCTGACGGGCCAGCCCGCCGACGCCACGCTCGACGACGTCGCGACGGACGACGTGACCGTGACCGGCGTCGCCGACCTCGGCCTCGTCAAGGAGCTCGTCACGGACCCGGCGGACGTCGTCGCGGGCCAGACGATCACCTGGCGCGTGGCCGTCACCAACCACGGGCCGTCCACGTCCCGTGCGGACGCCACCGCACCGATCGTCGTGGTCGACGAGCTCCCGGCTGACGTGCGGGACGCCACCGCGTCCGGCCCCGGCTGGGCGTGCACGACCGACGACGGCACCGTGACGTGCGAGCGCGACAGCGACCTCCCGGTCGGCCCGGCGCCGGACCTCACGGTCACGGCGACCGTCCGCAGCAGCGCGACCGGTGACCTGGTCAACGTCGCGACCGTCCAGCCCGGCCGCACGCCGCAGGCCGCGCCGGGCGGGGGAGGCGGCGGGGCCGGGGGCACGGGCTCCGAGCCGGACACCGACGACGCGACGGTGACGCCCGGCGCGTCCGCCGACCTCGCGCTCGTCAAGAGCGTCGTGACCGCACCGGTCGCGGGCGCCACGGGCGTCTACCGCCTGCAGGTGACGAACCTCGGCCCGTCGGACGCGCGGGACGTCATGGTGACCGACACGCTGCCGACCGGCCTGACGTTCGGGCGGTTGCTCGACTCGTCGTCGGGCGCGTGGCAGTGCTCGGGCACGACGCTCGTCGAGTGCGAGCTCGACGGTCCCCTGCCGTCCGGCGCGCTCGTGCACCTCGACCTCGAGGTCGTCGCCGACGCGTCGCTCACCGGGGACGTGGTCAACACCGCGACCGTGACGTCCTCGACGCCCGACCCGAGTCCTGCGGACAACACCGACTCGGTCTCGGCCGAGATGGGGACGCACGCCGACCTGTCCGTCGTGAAGACGCACAGCGGTGAGGGACGCGTGGGCGGCACCCTGACGTACCACCTCGCGGTGTCGAACGCGGGTCCGTCGGCCGCGGCCGACGTGACCGTGCTCGACCAGGTGCCCGCGTCACTGCGGGTCACGGGCGTGCGGGCGGACGACTCCGTGTGGCGCTGCGTGGTGGGTGACCTCGCCGCGGACGGCACCCCCGTGCTGTGCACGACCGACTCGCTCGCGCCGGGCGGCACGGCACCCACGATCGACATCGACGTGCTGGTCGGGGCGGCCGCGTTCCCGGGCGTCGTCAACGTGGTCGAGGTGCACTCCTCGACGCCGGGTGCCGACGGGATCTCGCTGGCGACCGACGACGACGCGCTCGAGCTCGCCGCGCTCGTCGACCTGCGACTGACCAAGACGTTCGACGGGGACGCGCTGCAGGTCGGCTCGTCGGGCACGTACGTGCTCACCGTGACGAACGCCGGCCCGACCCCGGACCCCGGCCCGGTCACGGTCACGGACGTCCTGCCCGCGGGTCTGACGTTCGACACCGCGCGTGGCGCGGCGTGCGCTGCCGACGGTCAGAAGGTCACCTGCACGCTCGACGGCCTCGACGTGGGTGAGTCGCTCGACATCCGGCTGAGCGTGCTGGTGTCCTCGGCCGCCGTCGGCACCGTCACCAACACCGCGTCGGTCACGAGCGCGGCGGACGACTCCGACCCGGAGAACAACACCGGTTCGGTGACGGTGCCGGTCCACGCGAAGCCGCTCGCGGTGACCGGGACCGAGGCCGGGCTGCTCGCGCTGCTCGCCGTGCTCCTGCTGCTGGGCGGCGGCGCCGCGGTGGTGCTCGCACGACGACGCTGACCTCCGGGCCGGAGGCAGGCCGCCCCGCCTGCCTCCGGCCC